>DAOVJK010000164.1 GCA_030673265.1 Pseudomonadota bacterium
ATTCTGCTATCATCTCTCCAGGTCCCGAGAAAAGCAAAGTCGAAACGGGCAATCGCGGCTACACAGTCATTCGGACAACCGGAAAATTTGAATTTAAACTTGTAAGGGAATGCTGGGCGATGAATCTCATCCTGATAATGCATGGTCAGGTGATGACACAGAGCCTGGGTATCAATACAGGAATACTCACAACGGGCCTTGCCCAGACAACATGCAGGAGTACGCAGGTTTGAGCCGGAGCCGCCAAGATCCCAGTTGAGATCATGGGTCAGGTCCCAGAAAAGAGGCTCAAGCTGATCGGTGGTGGTACCAAGCAGAACAAGGTCACCGGTGGAACCGTGCATGTTGGTCATACCGGAACCACGTTTTTCCCACAGGTCACAGACCTGGCGAAGCTTATCAGTTCTATAGAATTTACTAGAAGGCTGGTTCAAACGAACGGTATGAAAGTGGGCAACACCTGGAAACTGCTCAGGAACGTCTGAGTAGCGACCAACGATACCACCACCGTAACCGAAAACACCAACGATACCGCCGTGTTTCCAGTGAGTGATTCTATCCCGGAAGGATAGCTCCATCTTGCCAAGAATGTCCCAGCACTGGGGGCTCTGCTCGGCCTGTCTCTTTAAATCTGAGACAAAACTCGGCCAAGGACCTTTCTCGAGTTCGTCCATCATGGGAGTGTCATGCTTCGGCATTTCAATTCCTCCTTAATATAATTTTGCCTTAAAAACCTTTCTCCACAAGGAATCCGGAGCCGCTAAACAACGCGTCAAACCGTCGACCGCATGGAAAAAACAATTGTGAATGAGTATTCAGAAAGGTTGAATCTATTCGCCAGCAAACCCTTTGTCAATAAAAAAACATCTCTGGATTACCGATAATAAAAAAAGATAAATCCCTGGTTCGTTGCAGCCTGTTTTCTCTGACATTTATTGTCCTTGTGCTTAAGCCTTTTTTGTCACACCTACGCCTTTTCCGCAGTGCTGAATATGTTATTTATCATCAAACAATATGGCTAGCCATATCATTGACAGCAAACTCTTTTAACGATATTCTCTTACCCTGATCTCAAATCAAGCAAACAACTAACAACTTAACCACCAGAGATACATATCATGGCAACCAATCATGTTGTAATCATCGGCGGCGTTGCCGCCGGACCCAAGACCGCTTGCCGCCTTAAAAGAGTGGCGCCGGACACTAAAGTTACGATCATCGACCAGGACAACCTGATTTCCTATGGAGGTTGCGGCATCCCCTATTACGTGTCAGGAGATGTGTCCGACGAGAAAGAACTGCGCAACACCAGTTTTCACATGACCAGAGATGAACCGTTCTTCCTCGACGCCAAAGGCGTTGAGGTCATGACCAGAACCCAGGCCCTCGCCATTGACCGACAAACTAAAACAATCCGGCTCAAAAATCTCGATTCAGATCAAGAAAAGTCCTTGGCCTACGACAAGCTGGTGATTTCCACCGGCAGCGAACCCTTTGTGCTGCCCATACCCGGCGCTGACCTTGAAGGAGTTTACACGATCAGCGATCTGCATAAGGCTATCGCCATTAAAGAACAGTTGGCCAAGGGCAAAGTTGGTCGGGCCGTGGTGATCGGCGGCGGCGCCATCGGCATAGAGATGGCCGAGGCCTTTGCCGACCTCTGGGGGACAGAAACCTCTCTGGTTGAATTCATGCCGCAACTACTGCCCAACATCCTTGACAGTACCTTTTCAGCCATGCTTGCCAACCACCTGCAGGAACATGACGTCAAGGTCTATCTTAACGAGGCGGCCCATTCAATTGAAGCCGGCAGCGACGGCAAGGCCTGCAAGGTCATTACCGCCAATCGAGAAATTGAAACCGACATTGTCATCATGGCCGCCGGGGTGCGCCCCCGCAGCCAGTTAGCCCAAGAGGCCGGACTACTGGTCTCTAAATTCGGCATTGTGGTCAACAATCGCCTGCAGACCTCTGATCCCGATATCTACGCGGCCGGAGACTGTATCGAGGTCACGAATCTGATCTCCGGCAAGAAGGGCCTTGCGCCCATGGGCTCACTGGCAAACCGGGAGGGCAGAATTGTCGCCGACAACCTGGCCGGCATTGCCAGCACCTTTGAGGGCTGGATCGGCAGCTTCATCATGAAGGCTTTCGATGTCTGCGTCGGAGGCACCGGCTTGAGCTATCAAGCCGCCATAGCAGAAGGGTTTGATGCCGACTACGTTATCTCCGCCCAGTCCGACCGGGCCCATTTTTTCCCGGAGCAATCTGTTATCCCCCTGCAGATGGTCTTTGACCGAAAAACCCGGAAAGTACTGGGAGTACAAGGTTTCGGCCCCATGGGCGACGGTATTCTGGCCCGGATTGATGCGGCGGCAGGTCTGATTGTTAATGGCGGCACTATAGATGATTTTTCCAAACTCGAGATGGCCTACGCCCCACCCTTCGCCACTGCCCTGGACGCCCTGAACGCCACCGCCAACGTAGCTGACAACAAGGCATCCGGTCGACTCCGCACGGTAAGCGTTGACGACTATATGAACTGGATGACAAATTTTACCACCAACCCAGACTGGCTGGCCCTTGATATCAGACATCCGGCTGAAGCCGAGATTTTCACCAAAAAATTTGGCGAGAAATGGCTATCAATTCCGTATGCTGAAATCAGGAATCGTTTTCAGGAGATCCCCAAGGACCAGACCATTATCATCATCTGTGACGCCGGCACCCGCTCGTATGAAATCCAGTGTTTCCTCGATAACCACGGTTTCCAGAGTATGGTTCTGGGTGGCGGCTTCAACTGCATCAGAAGAATAGGCCCGGCCTGGTGGCCGACTCAATAATCACCAGCTATTTTTCACACAAGGTATTTTCTTTGAGAGGAGATCGATTTTGGCAAAAACCAAATGTGCTATTTTGCTGTTAGTTTTTTCCGTCCTGACCCTTGGCGCTCTTCCCGATTTGACCAAGGCTGGCAGCCTAAACATCAACACGGCGACGGAGAACGAACTGACCGCCCTACCTTACATTGGCACCATTCGGGCTCGCACCATAATTGCTTGCCGCGACACCCATGGCCCATTTAAGGAGTTCAGGGAAATTCTAGCCTGTGATGGGATCGGCCCCGACACCTTGAAGATCATGCAGGCGGACCTGAAGATAGCCGACAATCAGGAACAGCCTCACCTCCCCCCTAAACAAGATGAGCAGAGAAAAGATCCCGCCAAGACCAAAACCAACCAAGGGGATGTTGTGCTGCTGGCAAATGCAGATTACTTCCCGGTTCTGCTAAACAAAATCCGTGGGGCTGAAAAAAATATTGATTTGGCAATGTTTGTATTCAAGACAACCAAATCATCTAAAAACCGGCCGAGCATAATTATTAAAGAATTGATATCCGCCGCCCAGTGGGGAGTTAAGATCAGGGTCTTTCTTGAGAAATCCGGCTACGACGAAAAGCTCAATGAAACAAACCGGCTAACCGCAAAGCAGTTGCAAGATAACGGCATAAAAGTCATATTTGACTCACCAAACATCACTACCCATACCAAATTAGTTGTTATTGACCACCGCTATTCTTTCGTCGGCAGCCACAATTTCACCAATTCCGCTCTGAAATATAACAACGAAGTATCACTACTTGTCGACAACCAGAATCTGGCCCGTAAATTAACTGATTACCTGGAAGGCATTATGAGTGACTAAAGTTATAAGTGACTAAAGTGCCTAAAGTTACGGTACTTTTCTAATCGAACAACTTCCTTAAAGCTTAGGCATTTATATCCAGTTTTCACGAGTACTTTAGTCGTAGCAGCTAAAAAACCTTTAAAGCCTCATGCCCTCTTGAAATTTCGCCACCAAGCTCGGTATCTTGGGCCTATTTAATCCCAACAACCTGATCAACCAGACCATCAGCAACATCATCGGTAATCAACACCTTACCAATCTCCGTCGGTAAAACGAAAAATGGCCGCCCCCCGATGGTCTTCTTGTCGGTTTTCAGGTAATCCTTGATCTGTCGGCGATCATACCCGGCTGGAATCTCGACCGGCAAGCCATAACCGGCTATGAGTTGCCGCACCTTAGCCGCCGCTTCTTTCGAGAGCAGCCCCTTTCCAACCGCCAATTCATTGGCCGCCACCATCCCGATAGCCACGGCCAGACCGTGATCCAGACTGAATCCGGAAGCCGCCTCCACCGCATGGCCGATGGTATGTCCGTAATTAAGAATACGGCGCAGATCCGACTCCCGCTCATCGGCCGCCACTACCTCAGCCTTTATAGAACAGCAGCGGCCAACCACCTTCTCCAGCACTGGCAGCTCCAGTGCCAGAATCGCCGCACGATTTTCACCCAGATAGGCAAAAAAATCACCATCCCAGATCACGCCATATTTAATGACCTCAGCCAGTCCATTCAGCAACTCCTTGGCCGGTAATGATTTTAAAATCAAAGAGTCAATATAAACACATTTGGGCTGATAGAAGGCCCCGATCAGATTTTTTCCTTCAGGAATGTCCACCCCGGTCTTGCCCCCCACCGAACTATCCACTTGGGCCAGCAGCGTAGTCGGCACCTGGATGAAAGGGATTCCACGCATATAGGAGGCCGCCAGAAAACCGGTTATATCACCGGTCACCCCGCCGCCCAAGGCAATGAGGGCATCCTTGCGATCAACCCCCAGCTGGGCAAGACGACTGGCCAGTTCCGCGACCGTGCCAAGATGCTTACTGACCTCACCACGGGGAAAAGTAATCAACTCACAATCAAGACCGGCGGTAACCAGAGAATCTTGCAATAAGGCCCCATACAAATCGGCGACATGATCATCGGCGACAATGATGTAACGTTTGGCAAAATTCCGCATGGCCAGATCAGAACCGATCAGACCAAGTTGCCCTTCTTTAATTAATATCGGATAGGATCGACTATCCAGACCTACTGTAATCTCTTGCATCAAGTCACCTTCAAATATGGAAATAGCAAAGAGTGCGATTATAGCTCCTTATCGACGTTTTGTGCAAGATACTTGACGAACCAGGCTCCCATCACCAAGTGAAACGACTACAGATCCAAAGAGAAAGCCATACTGTCAATCCCGACCGCACATGGTCGCCGAGCCGACGCCGCAGCTAATGACCCGCATAGTAACTCCCGACGCAGTCCAACCTCTTGCCCTGCAAAGCTGAAAAAGAGGACCTACAGTGCCAACTCCACATCTACCCAAAGGTATATTGGTCGGTAATATCGGCCATCTTCGCACAGGTAGACATTGTTGGCGGTTGATTCTGGTTGACATCCAGACACTCCTGACGCACAATATAGCTAAAGACAATGTTCACCGCTTTACAGGAGGAGAAAAGCTATGACGACATCCCATAAAGGGCTGAAAAATTTTGATGAGAACTTAAAAAAAGCAGGCTCGGCACTTGGTCGGCTCTTCGCTCGTTCCCAGAAAAAGCTTGAAGAAAGCGGTCGCAAGGCGGTCAAAACAGCTAATGAAATGGTTGACACGGCAACCAGAACCGCAGAAAAAACAGTCGAATCAACCGTTGAAAAGATCCACGAGGCAACCGCTACGGGGGAAGCGACAAAAAAACCAGCGCCCCCTGCCCTCAAATCAATAAAGAGTAAATCTATTGCTGATTCTGTGCGCCTGCTGGCCGATGATATTTCGGTCTATCTCAACGATAACGGTAAAACTACCGTTGAAGAACTGGTCGCGTCCATGGAAAAACAACGGCGTAATCAGGGGATGATCTTTGCCGCCATAGGCTGGCTGGCTGGAGAAGACAAGGTCAAAGTGACCAAGGACGGCAAGAACATCTCCAGCAAATAACCTCTGCCAGCCACGTTATTACAAAATAAAAAAAGGGGATGCCGACAAGTCGGCATCCCCTTTTTTTGGTTCAGAATGAAAAATTTGCCAGTGGCAAATTATTTCATATCCTCACCAGAAGCAGCACCCTGCATCTTAACCTCAACCTTCTCGGTCAGACCGGCATAGTACTCTTTCAGGTGGTCAAGAACTTCTTCACGACCGAAATGGTCTACGATCTCGGCACCTTCGGAAAGGGCCTTACGCAGCTTGGTTCCGGAAAGAATAACCCGAGACTCTTTGTCATGCGGACAGGTACGCAGAGAAGCCATACCATCACATTCTTTACAGTAGAAGGTCCAGTCGATTTTCATTGGCTGACACAGCAGGTCTTTACCGGCATCACCAGAGGTGGGGATGCGGTCAAAGATCTCCTGGGCTTCGAAAAGACCATAGAAATCACCAACACCAGCATGGTCACGACCGATCAGCATCTTGCTGACTCCGTAGTTCTGACGGAAGGTAGCATGGAGCAGGCCTTCACGGGGACCGGCATAACGCATATCCAGAGGGTAACCGGCGTTGATGACGTTATCTTTAACGAAGTAGTTCTCGATAAGAATATCAATGGCCTTAACCCGGATGTCAGCAGGAATATCGCCCGCTTTCAGGTTACCGATCAGGGAGTGAATCAGAACACCGTCACAAACCTCAACGGCGATCTTGGCCAGGAACTCGTGGGAGCGATGCATGGGGTTACGAAGCTGCAGGGCAGCAACGTCTGACCAGCCACGCTCTTCAAACATTGCACGGGTCTCGGCAGGGGTCAGGTAAACGCCTTTGTACTCGGCAGGATACTCGCCCTCGGAAAGAACCTTAACGGTACCGGCAAGGTTGAACTCTTTCTGAGCCAGAACCATGATGACGCCGGGATGATCTTCAGGTGCGATCTTCCAGAAGCTATCACCTTCAGACTCTTCGCCCTCACCCTTGAAAACTTTCTCACATTCCCATTTCTTGTCAGCGTCGGTCATCTCGAATTTCTCGCTGACCTTCATGGTGGCATAAGTCTCACCATCTTTAAC
>DAOVJK010000157.1 GCA_030673265.1 Pseudomonadota bacterium
GAAGGCTTCAATACCAAAGCAAAACTGACTACCAGAAAAGCGTATGGTTTTAGAACCTATCACGCGGCTGAAATAGCCTTATATCATGCGCTCGGGGCATTACCTGTGCCGGAAGCTGCCCATGAATTTTTCTGACGAGGCCTTTTTTAAAACTAGTTAATGCATCGGTTGTGTTATTAACGACCTACCACCTTGCCAAGATCCTTGACCTTGTCGATCTCCTCTTTGACAGCGGCAACTTCTTTAACTCCCGGCACATTGCCTTCAACCTCACGCAGCCCCTTCTTAAAGGAGCTGATCCCCTTGCCCAGTCCAGCGCCGATCTCCGGTAATTTCTTACCGCCGAAAACCAGAAACGCTATACCCAAAATCATGATGAGTTCAGGGGTTCCTAATCCAAACATAATGTCACCTCAAAATATATGATATCCAACTCTCAAAAAAGAAACGATAAATCAACTATCAGAAGATTTTTCATCATCCTTTTTCTCAATCTCATCCTTCTCAGCGTTCTTGGTGGCCTCTTTAAAATTTTTGATGCCCTTGCCAATTCCAGAGCCAATCTCAGGCAATTTGCCAGCCCCAAAAATTATGACGATGATAACCAGAATAACAATAAGCTCAGGCATTCCCAATCCAAACATTTTTTCATCTCCAAAATTTTACAGCCTTTGAAAACACCATCTAGTACTACTAACCAGAATTTACTTGAAAATACGGCGAATAGCAAAAAAAAATCATCCATCCCAGTGATCGAACACATCTAAAATTCAGGAATAACCTCTATGATCAATTTTGTCAGTTGCCCGGCAACCAGCTCGGTCCTGGCAATAACATCTTCAAGAATAATCGGTCTGAGACTATCAGGGTCGTTGACATTTGCAATCACCGACACACCTAAAACCCGCATCGAGGCATGCCTGGCAACAATCACCTCCGGCACCGTCGACATACCAACGGCATCAATGCCACACTGACGAAGATAACGGGTCTCGGCTGGAGTCTCCAGACTGGGACCGGGGATCGCCCCGTAGACCCCGGCCGAAACATGGGCAAGCCCGAGCCTCTCTGCGGCAAGGCATGCCAGGCCAAGCAACTCTTTGTCATAGGCATCCGAAAGGTCCGGGAAACGAGGCCCCCATTCATCGATATTGCCCCCCCGCAACGGGTTATCAGGAATGAAGTTAATATGATCACGAATGAACATCAACGACCCTGCGGAAAAATCAGGATTAAGGCCGCCGGCTGCGTTGGCAACAACCAAGGAATCGGCTCCGAGCAAGGCCATCACCCGAAGTGGCAAGGTCAACTCTCTGGTTGAATAACCTTCGTAATAATGGCACCGCCCCTGAAGAACTACCACCGACCGACCGGCCAGCTTGCCGAAAACAAGGTTCCCGGCATGGCTGGTTACCGTTGCCTGAGGGAAGCAAGGAATTTCTTCATAAGGAACGACCAGAGATGACTCAACCAGATCAGCCAGAGAACCGAGCCCGGTACCAATGGCAATTACAATCTCTGGAGATTCGGCGATCTTCTCACCCAGATAAGCGACTGCCTTCTCAACCTGGAGCCGGTATGAAAAAATATCGTCATCCACAATTTCACCTGAAATACTAATATTTTATTAGCTGCAAACCAGTCCCAGATAAGACTTGGGCGCAGAGAATCAGGAAGGAATGATCAAAAAACTTATTAGAGGATGGGCTGAGGAAGCTACCAGACGACTTAAACGTTGTTAAAAAAAACCTTCCAGGGAATAAACACCCGAGATCATCCAGCCAACGATAAGGCACATAATATTTTCAGGAATTAGCATCAAGTGCCAGGGTAAAAGTAAAAATTGAGCCACCGCCTTCTCGAGGGGCAAAACCCAATTTACCAAAATGCAACGTTTCGACAATATATCGGCAGGATGCTAAGCCCAAACCATTACCCCCCTCTCTGGTCGTAAAACAGGAGTCAAAAATTCTATCTTTAATCTCTTCGGGAACACCCTCACCACGATCCATGATGTAGATGGTCGCATTATCCTCACTGGAATCCAGGCCAACTTCAATGAGATCGGTGGAGGCACTGGCTTGGGAGGCATTCACCAAAAGATTAACCAGGACGCGACGGATTTCCAACCTGCAAAAATTAAATTCCGGCACATCTTCTTTAAGATGAAATTCGACCAACCTATTCCGGAGATCAGGATGAGATTTAACCTCGGACTCTCTTATGTCGGCAATCAGTTCCTGTATGGAGAAATTGCCAACTTTCCTGGTATTATTTACCCGCTTGGCCCTCGCCAGAGACTCGGCCATCATATCTGTAAGATTATCACGCCCCCCCCTCATGAACTTAATCATCCGGAGCGACGGTTCATCAGCAATCTTTTTTTCAAGCATATCCAGAAAAAGAAAGGGAGCCATCTGGTTCTTCATATCATGGATCATGATATTGGCCTTCTCCAGTTCCTCAGCGATAATCTCGGTATTAAGCCGAATCCTGCGGCTCAAGGTCTGCAATATCGCAAAAAGAGACTCGGGCTGCCGTGAAAAATACTCCTGAAACTGATCTCGGGTAATCTTCAGCAGGGTACTGTTGGTTATGGCCTCGACCGTTGCGGAGCGGGGTTTATCTTCGATGAGGGCCATCTCGCCGATATATTCAACCGGCTTGATAGTCGTTATAAACTTGTTATCCTTGGAGATCTTAAGCTCACCGACAAGCAGAATATACATATCATCGCCACTGCCGCCCTCTCGGCAGAGGATCTCGCCAGCCATAACTTCTATTTCACAGACATTTTCAGCAAAAAACTGGTATAGCTCTCCTTCAGTAAATTGCTGAAAAAGATCCATAGAGCTTAAATATTTAATCCGGTCCTCAACCCTCATTAATGTCCCTCAAAGAAATGTCCCCAGAATATTCAAAAGAATTCAAGACGTCGATATCACCCGATATAAATCACTCAATTCAGTTAATAATATGCTTTGCCGTGCATTGCAACACTGGAAACCAGATCTACAGGTCTTTACTATAAGGCATGGCCGGCGACATACCCCTTAATCACCTCAACATCGGCATCCAGAGCTTCACTACGACTGTCTTGATCGAGCATGGCTGCCAGGGTGGGCGGAAGATCCGGTTCGCGACCAATTGCCAGGGCAACCGCACCACCGAATTTAGCCGGATGGGCTGTGGCAAGACAAACCATCGGCACCCCGTCCTCAATAAAATCCTGGGCAGCCTTCACCCCTACTGCAGTATGGGGATCCAACAAGTAGCCCCGTTGATTGAAAGAAGCAATGGTTGCGCTGGTCTCCTCCTCATTTACCGTTCTTGAGCAAAATTCAGACCGGACCCTGTGCCGACTGGCTTGATCAAACTCCAGACAGCCGGTGGAACCAAATTGCTCCATAGCCTCCCTGGTTCGCTCAGGATTCCGGTCATTAAGATAGTAGAGGTAGCGCTCAAAATTACTTGAGACCTGAATATCCATCGACGGACTGCTGGTCTGGGTAACCTGCCCTAATGAATATTCGCCGCTGTTGACAAATCTGGTCAGCAGATCATTCTCATTGGTGGCCAAAACCAGCTTACCGATCAAGCCCGGCGCCATCTGCCTGGCGACATAACCGGCAAAAATATCGCCAAAATTGCCGGTAGGCACCGCGAAATCAACCTTTTCACACCCTTCTCCGGAACGCAATCTCAGAGCCGCATAAAGATAATAGACAACCTGGGCAAGAATCCTGGCCCAGTTAATTGAGTTGACCGCACCCAGACAATATTTCTCCTTAAAGGGGATATCGTTGAAAATCGATTTGACTATGGCCTGGCCGTCATCGAAGGTGCCGCGCAAGGCGATATTAAAAACATTGGCATCGGTCACCGTAGTCATCTGCAACTCCTGAATACGACTCACCCGACCGAGGGGGTGCAGGATGAAAATATTGATATTATCCTTGCCCCTGACCCCATAAATAGCGGCACTGCCGGTATCACCGGAGGTAGCCCCCAGGATATTCATCTTGCCACCGGATTTCTTCAGGAGATACTCAAAGACATTACCAAGGAACTGCAGAGCCACATCTTTAAAGGCAAAGGTCGGACCGTGGAACAGTTCGAGGACATGGATATCATCAACTTTAACTAATGGGGTTATGTCGGGATGGCTGAAGGAGTCGTAAGAACGATCAATCAGATCTTTGAGGTCAGCCGGGGGAATATCACCGACAAACCGGGAGATAACCTCAAAGGCCAACTGGCGGTAAGATAGATCTTGCCAACTGGCCAACGTTTCGTGGTCAACCGGGATGATTTCCTCAGGTAACAACAGACCGCCATCGGTGGCAAGCCCCATCATTACCGCCTCACTGAAAGATATCGGGGCTATGCCGCCCCTGGTGCTGATGTATTTCATAGCCTTCGAGCCGTATTTAGGGTTAATGGTTTCATAAAGGTATCAAGGCCAGCTACTTAACAAAGCAAATTCTTGCCATCCATCTCCCGCGGCACCGGCAAACCGAGGAGCGCCAGGACGGTGGGAGCAATATCACGTAAAGCACCACCCTCACCGAGAGTGCTGGAACGATATCGCTCATCAACCAACAGCAACGGTACCGGATTGGTCGTATGAGCCGTAAAAGAAACGCCGCTTTGCGGGTCGAGCATCTGCTCGGCATTGCCGTGATCGGCAGTTATTAAAACAGTACCATCCCGGCTGGTTATTGCTTCAACCAGAGCGCCCACACAGCTATCAACGGCTTCGCAGGCCTTGACTGCCGCCGCCATCTTGCCGCTATGGCCAACCATATCGCCGTTGGCCAGATTGAGGACAATCAGGTCATAATCATTCCCCTCAAGTTTCTCCAATAACTCGTCGGTTACCTGAAAAGCGCTCATCTCGGGCTTGAGATCGTACGTTGCCACCTCCCGGGGGGAAGGAATCAAGACCCGATCTTCGTTTGCATAGGGCTCCTCGCGACCGCCATTAAAAAAGAAAGTCACATGGGCATATTTTTCGGTCTCGGCTATCCGGAGCTGGCGAAAACCATAACGACTGACCTCCTCACCCAAAATATGCTCCATAGCCGTAGGCGGAAAAGCCGCAGGTAAACCAAACTTCTGATCATAGACCGTCATAGTAGCATAAATAGCCAGAGAGGGCCGAGGACCAGTATCGAAATCGTTAAAATCCGGGCCGGTAAAGGCAGAGGTCAACTGGCGGGCCCGATCAGCCCGAAAATTAAAAAAGACCGCACTGTCGTTATCGCAAACCAGTGCCAGAGGTTGCTGCTTCTGATCAAGTATTACTGTCGGCTTAATAAACTCATCGGACTCATCCCGATCATAAGCATCCTGAATCGCCTGGACCGGATCGGCCGCAGTCAAGCCGCGACCTGTAACCAGGGCCTGCCAGGCAAGTTCAATCCGGTCCCAGCGTTTATCACGATCCATAGCATAATAACGGCCTGAAACCGTCGCCACTTGACCAAGGCCAATCCGGGCAAGTCCAGCCTGCAACTGCGCCATATACTCCAGGCCGCTTCGGGGCGGGGTATCGCGGCCATCCATGAAGGCATGGATAAAGACCTTCTGCAAGCCAATTCGGGCAGCCATCTCCACTAGACCGAGCAAGTGATCAAGATGACTATGGACCCCACCGTCTGAGACCAGCCCCATCAGATGCAGGGCGTTGCCGCTATCCTGGGCCTTATTCATGGCCTGAGACAACACTTCATTGGCAAAAAACTCACCGGATTCAAGGGCACGGTTGATCCGCGAATAATCCTGATAAACGATCCGGCCGGCCCCGATATTAAGATGGCCCACCTCGGAGTTACCCATCTGACCATCGGGCAGACCGACATCGCTGCCGTGGGCCAGCAAAGTTGTATGGGGATAAGCCGCCCACAACCTGTCCATATTCGGCGTCTCAGCCACATAAACGGCATTGGTTTCTGTTTTCGCGCCGACCCCCCAACCATCAAGGATGGCAAGTAACAACGGACCTCGTTCTCTCATGTAGTGCCTTAGCAATAATTTTCGTGTTTTTTAAGACAAGAAACTAAAAATAGTCAGATTATTTTAATAAGTTACACCATATTTTTAAGGCACTTATCCAGAACTTTTAAAATTCCGGTCTATCTGGGCCAGGAAACCTGATGATATTCAGCAACAAATTGACGATTAGGATTTAAACTACAAGAAATCAGGTTTAGCTGAGATCACTCAGATCAAGCCGCGGCGCATCGTGCCACAACCCCTCAAGATCGTAGTACTGTCTTGTTTCACTGTGGAAAATGTGAATGATAATGTCGTTGTAGTCCAACAGCACCCAGTTGCCGTCGCTCAGGCCTTCGGTGTTGCCGGACATCATCCGTTTACTGCCGATTTTTTTCTCAATAGCATCAGCCATGCCGGTTGTGTGCCTGGTCGAGGTGCCGCTCATGATCACGAAATAATCGGCAAAACCCGAAATGCCCCGAACATCAAGAGCAACCAGATTTTCAGCCTTATTATCCAAAGCGGCCTGACATATTATCTTTACCAGTTCGTCGGCCGGCAAATCGCGGTACTTCTGTTGAACCCTTTTCATTAAAACTCCAAAAGAGGTGGTTGAACTCTTTAACGTTGAATTAAACTGATCATAATCACCCGAAAAATGACCAAAAGAAGATGACATAATAATACCGTTTGCCAATCTTACAACCAGCTTGGCAAAAAAACAGTAGCAATCAAGCATGTTAAGGCAAAACAAAGGTCATTTCTAATGAAAAAACAACCAGCAATTATTCGCTTGTTTTGTCCTTTTAAATATCAATTGATTAGATTATAATCCCGCACCTGTCGCAATTAACAAGCCTTATGACCGCCTGGCTCACGCCGGCATTTTTTTCTGACCTAAAGGAGCACTTTGATGAACAAGCCCTTGAAGTGGAAGGTTTTTCTACTGCTATTTATGATCATTTTCTCCGCCGTAGCCGTACTACCCTCGTTTAACGATAACGTTCCGGACTGGTGGAAAAAATATCTGGCTCCGGCCGGTTTACGGCTCGGACTTGATTTGCAGGGTGGTATGCACCTTGTC
>DAOVJK010000268.1 GCA_030673265.1 Pseudomonadota bacterium
AACGATAACGTTCCGGACTGGTGGAAAAAGTATCTGGCCCCGGCCGGTTTACGACTTGGCCTTGATCTGCAGGGCGGCATGCATCTGGTCATGAAGGTCGATCTTGACAAAGCTATTGCAAACAACCTCGACCTGGCCACCCAGAATCTTAAGTCCGAACTGGCCGATAAGCAGATCACCGTAGTCAGAACCCCTTCCCAGGATCCGGCCCGAGTTATATTCACCCTGCCCAACACCGGTGCCCTCGACACTGTCAAAGAGGTAGTTAAAGGCGATTTTGCCGAGGATCTGAACATCGAGATCAAATCAGAGACCGGTTCCTTCCCCCGGATCATCCTGAGCCTCACGGAAAGCAAAATAAATTACATCAAGGATAACGCCGTCAACCAATCCCTGGAAATCGTCAGAAACCGGATAGATCAATTCGGGGTGGCCGAACCGGTCATTATCCGCCAGGGAGCTGATGAGATCGTGGTCCAGCTGCCGGGAATCAAGGATCGTGATCGTGATCGAGCTTTGAAACTTATCCACCAGACGGCCCAGCTTGAGTTCAAACTTCTTTATGAACAGAGTGAGGTTGACCTGAACAGCTTAATCGAACAGACCAAACAGGCCGGACAATGGCAGGACGGCAACATACAGGGCGAGGGGCGCCGTCAATTGAACGAAGCCCTGCAGAATCGCTTGCCGGCCAATACCGAAATTTATTTCGAGAAGAGAATCAGCCGTGATACCGGCGTTGAGATTGAGACTATTACCCCATTATTGATCAAGAGTCCGATTATGATGACTGGCGACATGGTCAAGGATTCCCAACCTCAAATCGGCGGCACTTTTAACGAGCCATACGTCAGCCTCAATCTGACCAGTCCAGGCGGCAGAATTTTCGCTGAAGTCACGACCAATAATGTCAATAAGCGTTTCGCCATCATCCTCGACGATATAGTCAAGTCGGCACCGGTCATCCGGGATAAAATCCTTGGCGGCCGGGCCCAGATTTCCGGCAACTTCACCTATGAAGAGGCCTCTGATCTCTCTATCGTTTTAAGGGTTGGCGCCCTGCCGGCCCCATTAAACATTATCCAGAACATGACCGTCGGCGCTTCCCTCGGCCAGGACTCCATCACCAAGGGGCTGATGTCAGGTTTACTTGGCACCTTCCTGGTTCTGGTCTTCATGGTCTTGTATTATCGGGTGTCGGGCGTTATCGCCAATGCGGCCCTGCTGTTCAACGTCCTCCTGCTGTTCGCCGGACTGGCCACCATGAATGCCACCCTGACCCTGCCCGGCATTGCCGGTATCATCCTGGCGATCGGGATGGCTGTTGACTCTAACGTCTTGATCTTTGAACGAATGCGAGAAGAGTTTGCCTTAGGCAAATCGGTTAAATCAGGAATTGAAGGCGGTTACGCCAACGCCTTTTCAACCATTATCGACTCCCAGGTCACTACCCTGATTACCGCCCTGGCCCTGTTCATGTTCGGCACCGGGCCGATCAAGGGTTTCGCCGTCACCCTCTCTCTGGGTGTCACCTTCAACCTGTTCACCACCCTGTTTGGCACCAAGCTTGTCTACGACTTCATGCACAGTAGACGTTTACTGAAACCGCTGAACTTTTTCGAGCTCATCAAAAAGCCGAGCCTTGATTACATGCAGGTCAGGAACATCACCTTCGGGATTTCCGGGGTGCTGGTGCTGATCGGTCTCCTGGCCTTTACCCAGATCCTCAGGGGTCAAGCTAATCTAGGCGTTGATTTCTCAGGAGGAACCATCGTCCAGTACAAGGCAGCCCAGCCCTTTGCCCTGGACGAAGTTCGCAAGATTCTTAAAAAAGATTTAAAGGGCGCCACTCTCCAGCAGGTTGAAGATAAGAACCAATTGATCGTCAAGGTCAAAAAATCCCAGGAAGCGGTTGGTGAAATCAGTGAACAGGTAACCTCATTGCTCAATACCAATATGCCGGCAACCGGTTTTGTAATGGAAAGCCAGTCGGCCATCGGCTCTTCGGTCAGTAAGGTCTTACGAAACAAAGCCATCCAGGCTATTTTGATCTCATTACTCGGTGTTATCTGCTATCTGGCCCTGCGCTTCGATATAAGATTCGGGGTGGCGGCAGCCTTGGCAACATTTCACGATGTCATAGTGGTTTTAGGCATCTGCTATCTATTCAATATCGAAATCACTCTGCTTCTTGTCACCGCCCTCCTCACCCTGGCCGGTTATTCGTTAAACGATTCGGTGGTCGTCTTTGACCGGATTCGAGAGAACATGAATAAAGCCAGTAGCACGACATCATTCGTCAAGATCATCAACAACAGCATTAACGATGTTATTAGCCGGACGGCTGTCACCTCCCTGACCACCCTGCTGGTTCTGGTTGTTCTGTTTGTCTTCGGTGGTGCGGTTATTCACGATTTCTCCCTGGCTCTGCTGTTGGGAGTAATCGTCGGCACCTATTCTTCAATCTTCATCGCTAGCCCACTGCTCCATATCTGGCGGAAGAATTAGAAGATGACCATGGAAGACATCAGCCTGCCCCCAAATGTGCGCAGGCTCGGTGATAACGAGACATTCAAGTTCAGCTGCCATCCGCAGGTAGTCTGTTTTACCGATTGCTGCCGCCAACTTGACCTGGCCCTGTCTCCATATGATGTGCTCAGACTGCGCCATGCCCTTAACATCTCCAGCGGTGAGTTTCTGGATCGTTATGCCATGGTAGAGAAAACCGACGAAGATACTTTCCCGTTGGTTTTCCTGACCATGATCGACGACGGTCAAGCCAGTTGTCCTTTTGTCAACGAAAAGGGCTGCTCGGTCTATCAGGATCGACCTGGCGCCTGCCGCACCTACCCGGTCGGTCGGGGCGCTTGTCTTGGCAAAGATGGTCAAGCCTCCGAACTTTTCGTGCTTTTGCGCGAACCCCATTGCCAGGGCTTTACCAATGGCCCTGAAGTCACTATTAACGATTGGCTTACCGACCAGGCCCTGGCAGACTATAACGAGTTCAACGATCTGCTGATGACCGTGCTCCATCACCCTCGGATAAAAGAGGGATTCAAGCCGGACGACCAGCAGCAGGAACGATACCTGCACGTTCTTTACAATCTCGACGCTTTTCGCCAGGAATCCGGCACCGACAAAAACATTAATGATCAGCAACTGCTGAGATCAGCGATCCGCTTGCTCCATGATGAACTGTTCAGTTAATAATCACGCAACAGCAGACTCTTGCCAGTTCCAGACCGGCGCCATTGAACCACCTTTGGGAGCAGAGCTTACCACCCTGCTCCGTAAAAATGCCGCCATTTACTGTGAAGCAGAGGGCGGTTGTCATGGCATTGATCATGCCGACCGGGTTGCTGCCACCGCCATCCATATCGGCAAGGCCATGAACGGCAGGCTCGATATCATCAGCGGAGCCGCCATCCTGCACGACATTGGCAGAAAGGATGAATCCGCCAGCAAAGGCGAAATCTGCCACGCCGTCCGGGGGGCCGAACTGGCCAGACCGATCCTGCTTGATCACGGTTTTAAGCGGGATGACATAGACAAAATCTGCCATTGTATTGCCACCCATCGGTTCCGCGGCACCAATCTGCCTCTATCGCTGGAGGCAAAGATTCTTTTCGATGCCGACAAGCTTGATTCGATCGGAGCTGTCGGCATTGGCCGTGCCTTTCTCTTTGCCGGTCAAATCGGAGCTAAACTTCACAATCACGAGATAAATATCCACGCGACCGCGCCCTACAGCAGCGAAGATACGGCCTACCGGGAATTTCGGCTCAAGCTTTGCAAAGTCAGAGAACGGATGCTAACCCCCATCGGCCAGCAACTGGCGGATGACCGCCACCAGTTCATGAAAGTTTTTTTCAATCGCCTCGAAATAGAAATAAACGGAGGAGCACCAGATGTCCAAGGATGTTAGAACAATCGTCATCACCGGCAACGGGACTAACTGCGAAACAGAAATGGCCCACGCCTGCAAACTGGGCGGCGCCGATCAGGTCGATATTGTCCACATGAGCCAGTTAATCCACGGTGAGTGCTCCCTGGACGACTATCATTTCCTCAACCTGCCCGGCGGCTTTCTGGATGGCGACGATCTTGGCGCAGGACAGGCCGGCGCCCACCGCTTCAAACATGTCGAGGTTATCGGTACCGGAGAAAAGCTGATCGACCAGCTGCAGCGCTTTATTAAAGCGGGCAAACTGATCCTGGGGGTCTGCAACGGCTTCCAGTTGATGGTCAAGGCCGGACTGTTGCCCGGTTTTGATCAACGATATGATGACCGCCAGGTCAGCCTGACCCATAATGATTCAGGCCGTTTCGAGGACCGTTGGGTGACCCTGAAAG
>DAOVJK010000271.1 GCA_030673265.1 Pseudomonadota bacterium
AGTCTGGGTGTAGGTAGCAAGCAGTTCTTCCAGATAATACTGCCGTTTGGCCACTTCGCTCTTTCTTTTCCCCCAGTCGATGAGTGGCATGAAAATATCCCCCATAATTGACATGAAAAAATTGTCGGAGGATAATTGGGCTCCGGCATAGCCGGTGCTGCCCGTCAGGTTGAGCCGGGGCAGACGGTCGGCAACGGCCTCAGCAATCTTCTGATCAGCGGCGAGCAGTTGCTTGTGGATACTCCTCAGGTCCGGGCGGTTCAGGAGCAGGTCGGCCGGAATGCCGATATCGGGGCCCGGCGGCAGTTCAGGGAGGCGGTCGGCAACTTTCAGACCGCCCGTCCCGGGTACGTTACCGATCAGCACGGCCAGCCGGTTTTTGAGCAGGAGGGCCTGGATTTTTACGATGGGCAGCTGGGTCCTGATCGAAGCAAGCTGCTGGCGCTGCTGATAGATGTCAACCACTGAAGCATCGCCGTTGGCAAAGCGCAGCTCGATCAATTCAAGAAAAATACTGCTGGCCGCTTGCTGTTGTTGCAGGAGATCCAATTGGAGGTTCTGTTCGATCAGGTGCAGGTAATTTTCGGCGATCCGGGCGCTGAGTAGAAAAGCGGCGGCCTGCAGGTCTGCTGTCGCCGAGTCTGTTTCATAAGACAAGGCTTTTTCGGCAGCGGAGAGTCTTTGCCACAGGTCAAGTTCCCAGGAAAAGTTAACCTCAGCCTGGTATCTTTTTTCCTGCACCCCGTCCTTTGACCAGCTGGAGCCAAGTGAAATATCACTGGCGAGATTCGGGTAAAGTTCACTGCCGGCCTGACCGGAGGATATTCTTGCCTGCCTGATCCGGGCATAACCCTGTTTCAGGGTGAAGCTTGACCCGAAAGCCTGCTCGAGCAGGCCATTAAGGGCCGGGTCCTGGAAAGATTTCCACCAGTGCCGTTCCGGGGCAGTGTTTTGCCGGGCCTGGGAGAAGGCGGCCGGGACGGTCACAGCGGGCTGTATTTCGCTGCTGGCATGATGTCCGCAGCCGGCCAGCAGCTGGGCGCAAAGCAAGAGGGCAATGCCTTTAAAGAACCGTGGCCGAGCAAAGCAACACAGTCCCCAGGGGGGGCTGACTTTGCGGCTATGATGGGAGCAATTGCTCATGCGGAGATTCTCCGTGGCCCAAACTCTTCTTCTGCTAACCGGCCGCACCTTGCTCGAAACCAGCTGAGTTGAATGTTGGTAATATCTATCATATCAAAGCAGGATGATGCGCTATAATAGGGGAAAAAGCAAATGAGAAAAGAGTTGCTCGACAAAAAAGGTGGTTGAGGGCTCGAAAGTCCGAGGGAATTGGTTGGTCGCCCCGGGTAGCCTTGCCCTTAAATAACTGAGCGGATCGTAACCTTGACTAGCCAAGCCAGAGCCGGCGATAGTGAAATGGCCACGTTTTCCTGCAGAGGACAGGGCCGCGCCGTTGGCTGTTACTGACCTGATGCAATAAAAAGGAAAAGGGAGGATTACCGTGGGCCGTAGTCGGCAGGTCAGGCAAAAGCAGACATTGCCTCGCACTTTCTTGCCGTTCTTCTTTGTTAGCAATAAATTTTTGTTTTGTGGCTAACCCTTGATGACCGCTAGGGGCCGCAATTCCACCAGTACTTCAATAAGATCAAGCTGATTGTCGATTACTTCATCGATGTTCTTGTAGGCCCCGGCCGCTTCGTCCAGATCGCCGGTGTGGCGGACGGAATGGATGATGCCCTGGTCATCGAGTTTTTTCTGCTCGCGGGCCAGATCCAGTTGCCGCTGGGCCTGTTTGCGGCCCATTTTGCGACCGGCCCCGTGGGCACAGGACTCGAAACTCTCGGGGTTGCCTCGGCCTTTAACCAGATAACTCGGCGATCCCTGGGAACCGGGGATGATGCCGATCTCGCCGGCTTTGGCCCGGGTAGCGCCTTTGCGATGCACCATAACCTGCTTGTGGTAATGGGTTTCCAAGGCCGCATAATTATGGGCGATGTTGATCAATCCCCCAAAGAATACCGGCTGGACCACCGACAACAAAGCCGCCTGGACCCGGTCCATCATCAGTTTACGGTTGGCATAGGCAAATTCGACACAGTAGCGCATTTCGCGTAAGTAAGTGCGCCCGGCTTCACTGGCAATGGGCAAGAAGGCGAGCTGCCATTTGGCGGGGATTTTTGAGCCCCACTGGTGATTGAGATTGCCGGCCAGCCGGTTGTAATAATTGGCCACCTTAAAGCCCAGGTTGCGGCTGCCCGAATGGATCATCAACCAGATATGGCCGTCATTGCCCTTCTGGATTTCGATGAAATGGTTGCCGCCGCCCAGGGTGCCGAGCTGGGTCATGGCGTTCTGGTATTCCCGGGAGACAATGGTCATATCAGCCAGCTGCCCCTCTTTTATCTTTGGCATTAAGGCCTGCTTCTGCCTTGTACGGTGGTGTTTAAAGCCAAGGGGGACAGTCCTTCTGATTTCACCGAGCACTGCCTTGAGCTTATCGGTGGAGATCCCGGTCAGAGAGGTCTTGACGGCGCACATCCCGCAACCGATATCGACACCGACCGCATTGGGGATCACCATCTCTTCGGTCGCCATCACCCCGCCGATGGGCATGCCATAACCGAGATGGGCATCGGGCATGATCGCGATATGCTTGAAGACGAAGGGCAGGTTGGCCAGGTTCCTGGCCTGTGCCAAGGTGCCGGGCTCGACATCGTCAAGCCAGAGCTTGATTGGCGTTTTCTCGGTGTTGATAATCTCTTTCATGGTCTTGGTTTCCAGTTGATGTGCGGCTCTTTTAGCGGGAATTCACTCCGGCCAGTTCTGCGATCATGCTGGATAGGCCGTCTACCACTATGGCCATTGGCCCATACTCCAGTTTGTCGGGGGTGTCGGTAACGGTGTGATAATGGTGGTAACGGAAAAAGGCGGTATCCGTCACCATAATGGCCCGATATCCTTCCCGCCAGAACGACCAGTGATCCGACCAGCCGATCCCGGTCATCCAGAACGGGGCCGCCACCCTTTGGGCCGGGAAAGAGGAGTATCTGCTAAAGGTGTCGGCGGCCTGTTTCAACAGGTCACGCGAGCGGAGATTGCTGACAAAGGCGATGAAATTTGCCTGGTCCGGATAAAAAAAACTTAAGGGGAATGGATAGTTCTGGCTACCAGCCGTGTCGGAATAATAGCCGATGGTTTCCAGGGAAAGCATGGCGATGATCTGCTCATTACCTTGCCTGGCTCGGGCCGCATAAACCCTGCTGCCCATCCGGCGGGACAGGAAGAAAGGGGGCTCCTCATTGACAAAGGCGACAAAACGGACGGTTATTCCCGGCGTTTTCAAGCTAAACCGGCGGGAGAGCTCCAGAAGGGCCGCCACCCCTGAACCATTATCATTGGCACCCGGGCTGCCCAGCACCGAATCGTAGTGAGCGCCGATGATAATTATCTTTTCCGGTTGTCGGCTGCCGGGAAGTTCTATTTCAAGGTTTTGAACGGCAAGGCCTTCCACCGTGTACTCTTGTTCCTTCACCGTATAGCCCTGCTTGGCCCAGGTGTTTTTGATGTATTCCGCCGCCAGTGCCAGTTGTTCGGGGCGCCAGATATTTCTTTCGCCTATTTCCGCGGCAAGGAACCGGACATGTTCTTCGAGCCGGGCCGGTGAGGATTGATCTTCTGGCGGTCGGTCATTAAGCGGTTGCGATTGGGCGAGGTTCATTGGCAGCATCCAGTATATGCCTGAGATCAGGGCCATTCCGGCCAGCAGGATTGGCAGCAGGCCGGGCAATGGTTTAAAGCTGAGTTGAGCCGCTTGTCGGCACAAACGAAACTTATGCCCTTGCGGTATAAAAAAACTGACTGAAAAATTCATTGACCGGATTTTCAGAAACCTCCAGAGTTTCCAGGCCATTGGTCCGGCCCGTGCCTTTAGCCATCGATCACGCCTTTTTTTATTAGCCACTTAAAATAGGGGATGACCGACCGGAATCAAGGCGAGCGGTTCGTGGTCGGCTGGCATGCCCAGAACCTGCTGGACCGCCTGATCATCAAAGGCGCCGACAACCACGGTGCCGAGTCGCAGGGCTGTTGCCTGCAGCAAAATGTTCTCGGCAGCGTGGCCTGTCTCCAGGTGGACATAGCGCTGGGCCCGGGTGCCATATTTAGCGGCGGTCCGATGGTAGACCGCCGCAATGACCAGACAAACAGGGGCGGCGGCGATGGACCGGTGCCCTAAGGCCGCAGATGAGAGCGCTGCTCTCTGGTCAGTGTCCCGGAGCCTGATCAGAGCATGTTGGCGGGG
>DAOVJK010000342.1 GCA_030673265.1 Pseudomonadota bacterium
CGCCTAAATGCCTACAAGTCAGCCAAAGGCAGCATCGACCTCACCCTCGATATCCAGAGAGTTTTGGAGATGTCCACCGATTTAGAGAAACAACTCTCGGAACTAAAGTTACAGCGGGTAACCCTGGCCGAAAAATTCACTGCCAGACATCCGGCCATGGTCACTCTGAGCCAACAGCAAGAGCAGTTGGCATCACAGATTGTCTCTACGAACAACCAGATCAAGGCGATGCCAGACGAAATCCAGGAAGCAGTCCGCTTGCAGCGCGATGTTAAGGTAGCCAACGAACTCTACCTCCTTCTCCTCAACAAAGCCCAGGCGATGAAAGTGGTCAAGGCCGGTACTGTCGGCAGTGTTCGAATCATCGACCCGGCGGTGGTGCCGGGCTGGCCGGTCAAACCGAACAAGAGAAGGGTCCTTGTCCTGGGTTTTTTCCTGGGCCTGCTGGGCGGCATCGGTGCCGCCTTTCTGAAAAAGAGCTTGAATAAGGGGGTCGAAGATCCCGATCAAATCGAAGAAGCGATCGGATTGCCGATCTACGCAACTATCCCCCACAGTAAAAAAGAGGAAGAACTGGGACTATTGCAGCGTAAGAACAAAAAAAGCGCGTCCGGACCATATTTGCTGGCTCTGGCCGACAAGAAAGACCTCGCCGTGGAAAGCTTGCGCAGCTTACGGACCAGCCTCCAATTCGCCATGCTGGATGCCGAGAACAATCTCGTCAGCATCAGCGGGCCCAGTCCTCACATCGGCAAGTCATTCGTCTCGGCAAACCTGGCCGCCATCCTGGCCGACGGCGGTAAGCGCGTCCTCCTGATCGACGCCGATATGCGCAAGAGCTCTCTTCATAAATACTTTGGCCTGAACCGCGGTGACGGGCTCTCAGGCCTGATCAGCAGGGATATTTCCATCCCCGAGGCGATACATCAAACTTCCCTGCCGCAACTGGACCTAGTGCTCAGCGGGATCACTCCCCCCAATCCCTCAGAACTCCTGATGCATGAGCGCTTCCGCCAGGTACTCCAAGAACTTGCCTCCCAGTATGACGTGGTCATTATCGATACACCGCCAACCCTGGCGGTAACAGACGCTGTCATCATCGCCCAGCTTTGCAGTCTGAACTTTCTGGTTATCAAAGCCGGCGCCCATCCAATCCGAGAGATCCAGCAAGCTGTCAAGCGCTACACCCAGAACCACATCCGCCCCACCGGTATCATTATGAATGACATCAAACCTCAAGCCGGCATTGGTAAATACGGCTATTGCTACAACTATCAGTATTCATATAAGTGAGGGCATAACTAGATAAAAGACGCCCACTTCAAGAAACAAGTTAACTGCGGCTTTAAATCCCCAGCATTTAACCTGTTGCTTTTAGCTTTTTTTACCCTTTCAATAACCAATAAAAAAAATGCCCGAACAATAACTGATCGTCAAAACGGGTCGGGCAGAACTCCTCTTACTGCCGCGTTATTTTGCTGCGCCACAAGCAGACGGTGATCGTTATCTCCTTTGCTCTCCCTGCCTTCGCAGGAATGCAACTAATATTGGATATTATCAGATATAAACATGCTAAATTCAAAATTTATAATTAAATCACAAAAAAATGAAGTTATTATATATAATAAAAACTGTAATTTAAAAATGTGTTCAAGGACACTCGCATAAGAATATGGACAAACTAATAGATCCTCGCTCATTGTGACCAAAAACAGGAGAACAAAATGAAGAAAAAAATATTAATTGTAGCCGGGTGTATCGTGATAATTTTCCTTTCTACCAGCGCCCATGGTGCCGAAGAAACGTCCTATATGAGTGCTAATTTTCTTGGTCTTAACGCCTTCATCAATTCCGAAGCCACTAACTCAAACACCCCGGTCACAGAATACTCTATTGAAGCGAATCCAGGCTTTGCGGTTGGTGCAGCAGTGGGATATGATTTTTTTGGTTACCTCAGGATGGAAGGTGAAATCGCATACCAGAACAATGCCTTGGCCAAGGCAAGAACAGCCGGAGGAAATATCGTTTTACACGAAGATATTGACAGCCTTGCTTTGCTGCTAAACTTTTATTGTGATTTTACAAACAACTCCCTATGGACACCATATTTAAGCGCCGGTCTGGGTCCGGCACTGGTTAATGTGGATGATAATACAGGTTACCTGGGAGACAGTCACGATTCTGTCTTTGCCTATCAGGTTGGGGCTGGTCTTGGTTACGCCTTCGACAAGGAACTTACACTTGAATTCAAATATCGCTATTTTGCCACCACCAATCCCGAATTCAATAACATAGAAATGGAATATGCAACACATAACGTATATGCCGGCATGCGGTACTCCTTTTGATTCTTGTGTAATCCTTTGGCCTAACTCGCCCCTGACTCCCAGGAGAGGAGACAAGGGCGAGCCACCGAGGGTTCGAACCCCTCTTTTTCACCACTTTAACCTTTCAATTCGACATCATTAAAAACCATCCACTCTCAAAATTGAAGATGTCTACTGCTTATCAAAAATCAACCTATCGGTTGAATTGCACAAAACATCTTAAAAATTACCGCCCGACCTTTTGACGCCTGATCAGTCAACTTGCGGCAATCCATTTACCCCTCACGCTCGACATTCATTTCATGGGCGTTTCCATATTGTACTTAATATAGCAATTACCAGTCCCTTTTGTCAGTTGGCAAGGAGGCCGAGAAAAGCTATCTTAAGTTCATGCCCAAACCGAACAACAAAGAAAAAACCATTATCCACATCGATATGGACGCCTTCTACGCGTCTGTCGAAGCACTGGATAATCCAAAACTACTCGGCAAACCGGTAATTGTGGGCGGACTCTCCAGCCGCTCGGTAGTTTCGGCCGCCTCCTACGAGGCCAGAAA
>DAOVJK010000308.1 GCA_030673265.1 Pseudomonadota bacterium
AGACTCTTGCCGCCCTTAAGCAGAGCACGACAAGCACCACCATCAAGCACCAATTCCCCTTTGGGTTTCAAAGTATAGGCGATCCAATGCTTACGACTCTGCATCTTTTCCGGCTTGGGCAGAAAGAAAGTGCCAATCTGCTCACCAGCGAACAACCTATTAAGCACATCGGCTTGACGACCCGGTCCTATAAAGGAGCAGCCGCCACCGGTCGCGACCATTTTGGCCGCCTTGATCTTACTCTGCATACCGCCAGTACCTAATGCACTCAAAACGTTACCAGCCATATCTTCAACCCTGCGATTGACCCTGGCCACAGTCTGGACCTTTTCCGCACTGGAATCAACGGAAGGATTGCCGGTGAAAAGCCCTTCAACATCGGTCAGGCAGACAAAGATATCGGCCTCAATCAGATTGGTAATCATGGCCCCGAGGGTATCGTTATCCCCGAAACGCAATTCCTCCACCGAAACAGTATCATTCTCATTGATGATCGGGATAATACCCCACGCCAACAGGGTAAAGATGGTGTTACGCACATTAAGGTATCGATCACGATTGGCCAGATCATCACGGGTAAGCAGAATCTGGGCAACTTTTTGGTCATAATGATCAAAGATATCTTCGTACAGCCGCATCAAATTACTTTGACCTACTGCGGCAACCGCTTGTTTTTCTTTGATGTCAAAAGCCTGCCTGGACAACTGCAATTTGCGCATGCCTGCCGCCACAGCGCCGGAACTGACTAGAATAACTTCCCGCCCCTGCTGACGCAGAGCTGCCAATTGTCGAACCAGACCATCTACAACTTCATGATCAAGACCATCTTCCCCGGTTAAAACAGCGCTGCCCACCTTGACAACAACCCGTTTTGCCTTTTCAAGAAAGTTACAACGCAACTGAAGCCCTTCTGCCTCGGAAACCTGGAAGGTCATATCTTCATCTCGTCCAAAATTTCCGCCAACCGATCTCGCAACTCAACCAAACCCTGCCCGGCAAGTGCTGAAGCTGTTAATGTTTCGCATCCGGCGTCAGTAAATTTTTCCACCAATCCCGTCAGATCCTCGGCAGAAAGCAGATCTATTTTATTTAACAGGATCAAATGTCTGCGGTCAGCCAGTTCCTCACTGTACTGTTGCAACTCATTTTCCAGAATACGGAAATTATCGAAAGGTTGATCGCCCGGAGCCGAGGCATCAATGACGTGGAGGAGAATACGGGTTCGTTCAATATGCCGCAGAAATTTATGACCTAATCCAGATCCTTCATGGGCACCCTCGATCAATCCGGGGATATCCGCCAGAACACAAGGCTCCCTGAAGTCAAACTGGAGAATGCCAAGTTGCGGATCAAGGGTAGTAAAGGGATAGGAAGCGATTTTGGGATTGGCCGCTGACAAACGGGAAAGAAGTGTGGATTTGCCCGCATTGGGCATGCCGACAAAACCGATATCGGCCACAAGTTTAAGCTCTATCCTAAACCAGACTTCATCTCCTGGTTTGCCCTTGGAGGACTGGCGAGGAGCCCGGTTCTGGGCTGTAGCAAAATGAACGTTGCCTCGACCGCCGTCACCCCCCTGAGCACCAAGGAAACGGGCGCCATCGTGATCAAGATCGATTAAGACTTCACCGGTCTCAACATCCTTAAGGAGAGAACCTACCGGGACCAGGATAGTCTGATCGCCACCCTTGCGGCCATGTTTACGCCTGCCCAAACCGGACTTACCGTTATCGGCCTTAAAATGGGAGCGGTACTTGAAATCGAGGAGAGAAGTAAGATCAGAAGATGCTTCAATAAAGACCGAGCCGCCACGTCCGCCGTCACCGCCGTCAGGGCCGCCTTTGGGAACATACTTTTCGCGTCTGAAACTCACACAACCGTTGCCACCGTCACCAGCCTTTACAAAAAACTTGGCTTCATCGACAAATGCCATAACTGTAACCAACTAAAATTGCGGTCATGTAGTTTGGGGAAACCGCCCCCTGCCGGGAGCGGCTATAAACAAGAAATGACTAAACTGTTTCTACGGGATAAACGCTGACCCTTTTACGATCGCGCCCAAAAGCTTCGTAGGTGACAACGCCATCAACTTTGGCAAAAAGGGTGTAATCGCGGCCAAGCCCGACATTGGTACCGGGGTGGATTTTGGTGCCAAGCTGGCGAACCAGAATATTGCCGGACCGCACAATCTGACCGCCATATTTCTTAACACCGCGCCGCTGGCCAGCACTGTCGCGACCATTCCTTGAACTACCGCCCGCTTTCTTATGAGCCATATCTAAACCTCTTTATACTTGAGAATATATTCAATAGACGAAGCAAAACACTAAACACCTTTAACTAGATGCTAATCCCATCGATCCGCAAAGCCGTATACTGCTGGCGATGGCCATTCTTAACTTTGTAGCCTTTACGACGCTTCTTCTTGAAGACCAGAACCTTCTTGGCCTTATCTTGCTCGACGATGGTTGCGGTAACCTTGGCACCTTCAACCTGGGGTTGACCGATCTTAATATTCTCACCATCGGCAACCAGCAAAATATCATCAAGCTCAACAGTCTCTCCGACGTTCCCGGCCAATGTCTCAACCCGAAGCTGATCACCCTGGGCCACCTGATACTGTTTACCACCAGTGCGAACTATAGCGTACATAACATCCTCCACCTTCATAAAATTCCAGGAAATCTATATCACGGCCAGCTATACTGACCGTCTTCTATCGAATAAAAGTAATAACCATACCAAACTTAACGGGCAAACTTGAATCGGAGATTAATAACAGAAAGCTACATTTTGTCAACTCAAAACAACGAAAAAACATCATTATTAGAAGTAAATTCTTCAGCCGGGTGAATCAATCCTTTATTCTCCGTTTATCGGTTCTTTTCTACACGAGGCAGACTCTGCACATAACTGGCCCTCCTGATTATGCGGAAACGCAGAAAAAAAACCGGCCATCCTGATCATTTAATGTCTCCCACCAATCTCTCCCGGAAACAATCGGGCCGTTATGAACGGGATAAACCATCGTAAGTAAGTTATCGAAACAAGGTAAGCCGTATCCTCTAGTTAAGATCTATTGCTGCTCCCAGATGATCTCATATTTTTCAATATGCAGTTCGCTATTAGGAACTACGGTAATGCGCTTATCGATCCCGTCTTCAAGTTCATGGACAGTGGAAGACTCTTCCCGAAGCATTATGGCCGCAACCTGCGGGTTAACGTTGACCGTAACATTATTGCCATTCATCTTGCCGGCTTTGACCATTATTTTACGGAGAATTTCGTAGCAAACCGTCTGCCGGGACTTGATGAGCCCATCTCCATGACAATAGTAGCAAGGTTCACAGAGGGTACTGGCAAGATTTTCAGAACTCCGTTTCCTGGTCATCTGCACCAGACCGAATTCCGAAACCTTAAGAATATTAACCCGGCTTTTATCTTTCTTCACCGCCTCTTTCAGGGCCCGAACCAGCTCGTCCCGATGGGCTTCTTTCTCCATATCAATAAAATCTATAATAATTATGCCGCCGATATTGCGGA
>DAOVJK010000026.1 GCA_030673265.1 Pseudomonadota bacterium
AACTCTCCAGTTATATATGTCGATCACATGTCCGAAAACACGTTCTCTAACTAGAAAAGAATGAAACTTTATTACTTTGATACTTTTTGGCCCGTTTAATCTATCTCGCTATTCAGTTTTCAAAGATCGTTTGCCCCAATCACTTATGATTGGGTCGGCTCGAAGCCGGGGAATCTTCCAAACTACATCATCGAAGCAGTCGTTGTCAACTGCTTACTCGTCGTCGTTTGGAGCGGCTAATATATAGTTTTTCAAATTATTGTCAATCACTAGTTTCATTCTTTTTTAAAATAATTGCCGATTACCCGTAACTAACCGTAATCAAAGGTTTTGTTTTTATTTGCCATTTACCCCCATATCGTGCGATACATTAATGATAGAATATGATTTAAACACCTTTCACCATGAAGGAGACTTCTTGACCGAGGCAATGTTTTACAAGATCATCAAAGGCAAAGAGCCTGCTGTCCAATGTTTTTTATGCAATCACAACTGCAGAATAAAGGATGGCCGGCGGGGAATATGCCAAGTCAGAGAAAACCGGGGTGGCACCCTCTACAGTCTGGTTTATGGACGACTAATCAGTGAAAACGTCGACCCCATCGAAAAAAAACCTGTCTTCCATCTTCTGCCCGGCTCCCTTTCCTACTCAATATCGACAGTTGGCTGCAATTTCAGGTGCCGGCACTGCCAGAACTATAATATTTCGCAATACCCCTCTATGCACCACAATGAAATCATCGGCAACCTGTGCAATCCCGAAGAAATTGTCGCAAGCGCCAGTCAACAAGGCTGTGCCAGCATCAGTTACACCTACGTCGAGCCGACAATCTTCCTTGAATTTGCCCTGGACACCGCCCGTTTGGCCGCCGAACGAGGCATCAAAAATATATTTGTCAGTAACGGTTACACAAGCCCGGAGGCCACCCGGCAGATTGCTCCGTTTCTCGATGCTAACAACATCGACTTAAAAGCCTTTACAGACAAATTCTATCGCGAAGTATGCGGAGCTCGCCTGCAACCGGTACTTGACACTATAACCCTAATGAAAGCATTGGGAGTCTGGGTAGAGGTGACGACCCTGATCATTCCTGGCTGGAATGACTCTGATGCTGAACTACATGATATTGCCGACTTCATCAGGTCAATAGATCCCAATATACCGTGGCACGTAACCCGCTTCCATCCCACCTACCAGATGACCGACCGCCCAGCCACTCCGACTGCGACAATTAAAAAGGCCCGCGAGATTGGCTTGACCACTGGCCTGAAGCATGTGTACACAGGCAACATGCTCGATCTCGAAGGTGAGAGCACCTATTGTGCAAACTGCGGTGCAACGCTTATTGCCAGGACCGGATTCAGCGCTAAAATCACCGACCTGAAAAACGGTATCTGTAAAAACTGCAAAACAGCTCTAGCCGGTATTTTCAAATAATCACGGTTTATTTCTTTCATTGTAATATCAGGCAAAGAAAAAACTGCCCAGCGATGCGCCATAAAACAGGACAGCTATCCCGCATATTTCACCAGTCGAGATGCCCGATTGCGAAACGCTCGATAGGCAAAGTATGATGTTTTTAGCAGGTAAGCGGCCAGAGAGAGACTCCGATACTTTAGTATGCTGAAAGCCTTATACAGCAGACTATACGGATATATCGGCTGGCCCGCAGGGTGAGTGGTTTCGAAGTCTGCGCTATCTGGAAAACAAACCATGTATTCCATTTGGTACAAACTGTGACCTTGATATTCCACAGCAAACCAAAGGTTTAACACTCAAGTACAATCAGTTAAAAAGCCTTTTCAAAAATACTCATGAAATATGCGGGCTATCCCCTTTGGATAGTTTTCGCAGTCTTCACTTTACCGCAACGCCACCAATAGTAATTTTGATTAGCACCGTGCTTCAGCCTTTTTGTTGGAGAGGATATGATTTTGCCTGCCATCCATGATTTTTCACCAATAAATCTGGAGGTTGCCAATCTAGACCAATTTAGCTGAAGTTTACTGCTAATCAGCAGTATTTTAATTGACGAATCATCTCCTATGATGTTTAATAATCCGGTTTTTTACTGTCAAACCAACCTCTGTATTTTGGACGAATAATTCATTGGCATACGGTATATATCGCCTGTTAACAGACTAATTTTCACCCTGGCCTTTCCTTTTCGCCTGGTTTACTCAGGAATCAGCGGCAAACATCGGGCCGGGTTACGACAGCGTCTCGGGTCTTATAAAGTTACTAAGGCAATAACCGCAGGAGCACCATTTATCTGGATCCACGGCGCCTCGATCGACGAGGTTTTGGCGACCAAAGTACGGCTACAAGGATTAAAACCGATTTCCCCGACACCGAGCTCATCTTGTCGACAGCAACTGAACAGGGTTTAAAGATTGCCGAGCAGCAATTTGGAAATATGGCGAATTTGTATTATCGCCCCTAGATCTTCCCGGCGCTGTAGCAAGAGCACCCAAGACCATCCGGCCCTACATTTATATATGTCTCGAGACAGAACTATGGCCGAACTTATTGGCCCAATTGCAAAGCGGCAACACCAGACTTTTCCTACTGAATGGCAGATTAAGTGAACGATCCAGCCGGAGATACCGGCTCATGGGGGGGGCATCAAGAAAGTTCTGACCGGTTTTGATACAATCGCAACAATTACCGGTGGTGATGGTGACCGATTCATCAGCCTGGGTGCCGACAAAGACAAAATTCCGCTACCGGCAACAGCAAATACGACTTACAGGGACTAATATCAACTGCCGCGAGCCACTCCAGCTGGCGGCAACGACTGGCTCTTGCCGTTAGCCAGCCGATTTTGATCGCCGGCAGCACCCACACCGGTTAAGAAAAAATGGAGTTAGAGGTTTTTCACAGCCTGAAGAGCAAAATAACAAACCTGATTGTAATTATCGCACCCCGACATCTCACCAGGCTTAATGAGATAAGGACCATTTTGGATGCCAGCCAAACCGATCATGACCTTTTAAGCTCGGTTAAACGCAATGGCCGCCAGACAAATATCATAATCGTTGATTCCATTGGAAAGTTAGCTGAGTTATATTCGGCAGCCGACTTCATCTTCTGCGGCGGCAACCTGGTTCCACGGGGCGGCCACAACATAATGGAAGCAGCAATCAGGGGCATCCCAGTATTTTACGGACCCTGCATGAGGGATTTCACCGATGCCAGGCAGCTTCTTGAGGGCAATGGTGGGATTATGGTTAATACCCCTTGGGAATTGATCGAAAAGATCGAGGAGCTTTTTTCACAGCCTCATCTGTACGACAAGGTGGCTGATGCGGCCCGTTTAACCGCCCGCTCACAATAGGGGGCCGCCTAAAAACAGTTAGCACCGGTATTTGACGCAATTCGCAGCATATGTTCCAATGATGCCGCGGCCAATTAACCCGACACAAGAGTCAGACACACAGGAACCAGCCATGAAAGCACTTATCGCTCTGGAAGACGGCACCGTTTTCGAAGGCAGAACATTCGCCGGCAGCGGTGAAGTCAGTGGGGAAATCGTCTTTAACACCGGCATGTCCGGTTATCAGGAGGTTCTCACCGACCCTTCCTATAAAGGCCAGATCGTCACAATGACCTATCCCCTTATCGGCAATTACGGGGTCAACAGGGAAGACATGGAATCCCACCGGATCCATCCCGAGGCCATGATCGTCAAGGAATACAATGCCATCCCCAGCAACTTTCGCTCCACCGGCACCCTGGCCAATTTTCTTAACGAATACAATATTCCGGGCATTGAAGGGGTCGACACCCGTGCCCTGACCCGCCTCCTCCGCGTAAAAGGTTCAATGCGCGGGGTTATCTCCACCACCGATCTCGACCCGGATTCCCTGGTCGCTAAAGCCAAGGCCATTGCAGGTCTGGTCGGCCGAGATTTGGTTAAGGAGGTCGCCTGTGACAAACCCTATGGCTGGGCCAACAACGAGCCGCTCGAGGGTGACAATTTCACCACCGCCGGTGCAGGCAAACATAAGGTAGTGGTCCTTGATTTAGGCCTTAAATTCAATCAGGCCCGACGGTTGGCAGCCAACGGTTGCCGGGTACAGATAGTCCCGGCCACCACCCCGGCCAAGCAGATCCTGGCCATGAAACCGGATGGTATCTTTCTCTCCAACGGCCCCGGCGATCCAGCCGGAGTTGAAGGGGTTGTCGATACAGTCAGGGAACTGCTGGGCAAAAAACCGATTTTCGGCATCTGTCTGGGTCACCAGATCCTGGGGTTGGCTTACGGCGGTAAAACCTATAAATTAAAATTTGGCCACCGCGGCGCCAACCAGCCGGTTAAAGATCTACAGACCGGTCGCATCGAGATTACCTCCCAGAACCATGGCTTTTGTGTCGATCCAGAGTCCCTGGATCCAGAAAAAGTTGAGATAACCCACGTCAACTTAAGTGACGGCAGCCTTGAAGGGATGCGCCATAAAGAGTACCCGGCCTTTTCCGTGCAGCACCATCCAGAAGACGCCCCCGGCCCCCATGACGCCTCATATCTGTTTGGTCGTTTCGTAGATATGATGAAATAAAACTACCAAGCCTGTTACATCGATATTCAGATACAACCAATTTAAGAGATAATTGATCCCATGCCAAAAAGAACTGATATCCATAAAATCCTGATCATCGGCTCCGGCCCAATCATCATCAGCCAGGCCTGTGAATTTGATTATTCCGGCACCCAGGCAGTCAAAGCCTTGAAAGAGGAAGGTTACGAGGTGATCCTGATCAACTCCAACCCCGCCACTATCATGACCGATCCGGAGATTGCCGACCGCACCTATATTGAGCCAATCACTCCCGAAATGGTGGCCAAGATCATCGAAAAAGAGCGCCCGGATGCGCTGCTGCCGACCCTTGGCGGCCAGACCGGTCTCAATACCGCAATTAAAGTAGCGGAGATGGGAATCCTTGAAAAATATAATGTCGAAATGCTGGCCGCCGACGTTGATGTAATTCATAAAGCGGAAAGTCGTGAGCCTTTCCGGGACGCAATGCATAAAATCGGCCTGAAGGTTCCTGAAAGTGTTATCGCCCATACCATTGAAGAAGTTCGCGAGGCTATCGACGTAATCGGTTTCCCTATCATCGTTCGCCCCAGTTTCACCTTAGGAGGAACCGGAGGCGGTGTTGCCTACAACAAGCAGGAACTCGAAGAACTCTGCACAGCTGGCCTTGACCTCAGCCTTAACATCGAGATCATGCTTGAGAAAAGCCTCCTGGGTTGGAAGGAATACGAGCTTGAGCTGATGCGTGACAAGAATGACAACGTCGTCGTCATCTGCTCCATCGAAAACATGGACGCCATGGGAGTTCATACCGGCGATTCAATTACCGTTGCCCCGGCCCAGACTCTCAGCGACCGCGAATACCAGGATATGCGTGATGCTTCCATCGCCATCATCCGGGAGATCGGCGTCGAGACAGGCGGCTCCAACGTCCAGTTTGCTGTGAACCCCGAAGATGGCGAGTTGATGGTCATCGAAATGAACCCAAGGGTATCACGTAGCTCGGCCCTGGCCTCCAAAGCAACCGGATTCCCCATCGCCAAAATTGCCGCCAAACTTGCGGTAGGATATACCCTGGATGAAATCCCCAACGACATCACTCGGGAAACTTATGCCGCCTTTGAACCAAGCATAGACTACTGCGTCGTCAAGATTCCGCGTTGGACCTTTGAAAAATTCCCCGAGGCAGAAGATATCCTTACCACCGCGATGAAATCGGTGGGCGAAACCATGGCCATCGGCCGGACCTTCAAAGAAGCCTTTCAGAAAGGGATGCGCTCCCTTGAAATCGGCATCACCGGTTTCGGGGCCGATCCAAAATTCAATCTTGACGATCTGGAACAGACCGACCTGGAAAACGGTATGCGTACCCCAAACTCTCAGAGACTTTTCCAACTATATGAGGGACTGCGCCGGGGTATGACCGCCGATGATATCTACCAGATCACCGCCATCGACCCCTGGTACCTTAATAATCTGCAACAGATCGTCACCCTGGAAGCGGAAATCAGAGATCGCGGCTTCTCTGGCCTGGACCACGATTTCCTCTATCAGACAAAACAGTACGGCTTTTCCGACCGACAGCTGGCCTACCTTACTGGCACCAGCGCTCAGGACATTCGTGAATTACGCGACAAAATCGGGATTCGAGCAGTATACAAACTGGTCGACACCTGTGCCGCCGAGTTTGAGGCCTACACACCTTATTATTATTCGACCTATGAGACTGAAGACGAGTCAAGACCTTCCGACAGCCGCAAAGTAATGATCCTGGGCGGCGGTCCCAACCGGATCGGCCAGGGAATCGAGTTCGACTACTGCTGCGTTCACGCCGCTTTCGCCCTGAAAGAGATGGGGATCGAATCAATCATGGTTAACTCAAACCCTGAGACCGTCAGTACGGACTATGACACCTCAGACCGTCTCTATTTCGAACCCCTGACCCACGAAGATGTCATGAACATCATCGAAAGTGAGAAACCAGAAGGAGTTATCGTCCAGTTCGGCGGCCAGACCCCCCTGAATTTGGCCGTACCACTGGCTGAGGCCGGGGTGCCAATCCTGGGCACGTCACCTGATTCTATCGATCGGGCCGAGGATCGCGAAAGATTTCAGCAATTCCTCCACAAGCTCAACCTGAAACAGCCTGAGAACGGTACCGCCCGAACCCCCGAAGAAGCCCTGCGGATCGCCAATGAAATCAGTTATCCGGTAGTTGTTCGCCCTTCCTACGTTTTGGGCGGCCGGGCCATGCGCATCGTCTACAACGACAATGATCTGAACGATTATATGACTTCAGCTATCAATGTATCCCCGGAAAAACCGATTCTGATCGACAAGTTCCTTAAAGACGCGGTAGAAATCGATGTCGATGCGATCTGCGATGGCGAGCTCACCGTAATCGGCGGGATAATGGAGCATATCGAAGAAGCCGGCATCCATTCCGGCGATTCCGCCTGTGTCCTGCCTCCCCACACCTTATCAAGCGAAATGATCGGTTTGATCAAGCAGGCGACCCAGGCCATGGCCATTGAACTTAAGGTTCTGGGCCTGATGAATATCCAATACGCCATCAAGGACAAAGAGCTTTATGTCCTGGAGGTCAACCCCAGGGCATCCCGAACCATTCCCTTTGTCTGCAAAGCAACCGGGGTTTCACTGGCCAAACTGGCCACCAAAGTTATGCTGGGCATGAAGCTCGCCGATCTCGGCCTTACCACCGAAGTTACGATCTCCCATCATGCCGTCAAGGAAGCTGTCTTTCCATTTGACCGCTTTGCCAATGTCGACACCCTCCTCGGACCTGAGATGAAATCAACCGGCGAGGTTATGGGCCTATCTGATTCGGTCGGTATTGCCTTTGCCAAAGCCCAGCTTGCGGCTGGCCAGAAAATCCCACAACCAGGCAATGTCTTTATCAGCGTCCAGGATCGGCACAAACCCGCCATTATCCCAATTGCCACGGAGCTTATTGAAATGGGCTTCAAGATCCTGGCCACCGGTGGCACAGCTGCCTATCTAGCGGACCAGAATCTAGCCTGCACCAAGATCAACAAGATATCCGAGGGCCGACCCCATATCCATGACAAGATCCGCGATAAAGAAATCCAATGGATCATTAACACCTCGATGGGTACCAGAACCACTGAGGATTCTTACATTATCAGAAGGGCCGCCCTGGATTTTCATCTGCCCTATACCACTACTATAGCCGGGGTCCAGGCAATGACCATGGCAATCGCCGCCACTCAACATGCAGATCTGGAAGTTAAGGCTGTTCAGGAATATTTCAATTAGCATCTGTCCGGCAATGAACTTTTCAGAGAACGAAACGCACAGGTTTTAAAAGGCGCCGATACAACGAGGTTCCTGGGAGCTAAAAACCCTTTATGACAAATAACCGGTTAAAAGCTCCTTTTTTTGCGACATTTTTTTTAAAGCTACTGGACTTTACCTGTGGCAGTACTTAATACTTAATAGTCGGTTTTAAAAACCGGTTTTTTTACAGTTATCATAAAAAAAAAGAACAGTCTGACTCCCAACTAATCATAAGTTACACAGAATCTTTCGGGTGACCCTTTGAATACCTTTTACAAGAACCTCTCCATGTGGCTGGTTATCGGCCTGACCATGATCCTGCTTTTCAATCTCTTTAATCAGCAGCCCTCTGTTTCTTCGGAAATAAACTACAGTGAATTCATGGCCAATGTTGAGGCCGGAGGGGTTGCCGACGTATCAATAGAGGGCAACATTATCACCGGCACCACCCGTGGCGGCGACCGTTTCAAATCCATCGTCCCCCTCACCGATACAGAACTCGTTCCCATCCTCCGGGAAAACGGCGTTAATATCAAGGTCAAACCCGAAGAAGATACCCCCTGGTACATAACCCTGATGGTTTCCTGGTTCCCAATGCTGCTGTTAATCGGAGTCTGGATCTTCTTCATGCGCCAGATGCAGGCAGGAGGGGGCAAGGCTATGTCTTTCGGTAAAAGCAAGGCCCGCTTGATGAATAAGGAGGAAAGCAAAATCACCTTTGCCGATGTGGCTGGCATCGATGAGGCAAAGGAGGAACTTTCCGAGATCATCGATTTCCTGAAGGAGCCCAAGAAATTCACCAGACTGGGTGGACGAATCCCCAAAGGCGTCCTGTTAATGGGCTCTCCCGGTACCGGTAAAACCCTGCTGGCCAAGGCCATTGCCGGTGAAGCAGAAGTGCCGTTCTTCACGATCAGCGGTTCCGATTTTGTCGAGATGTTCGTCGGCGTCGGTGCTTCCCGGGTCCGGGACCTTTTCACCCAGGGTAAGAAGAACGCCCCCTGTATAATTTTTATCGACGAAATTGATGCGGTCGGTCGTCATCGTGGAGCCGGTGTCGGCGGCGGTCACGATGAGCGTGAGCAAACCCTGAACCAGTTGCTGGTTGAGATGGACGGTTTTGAAGCCAACGAGGGAGTTATCATCGTCGCCGCCACCAACCGACCCGATGTTCTTGATCCCGCCCTGCTCCGCCCCGGCCGCTTTGATCGCCAGGTCGTAGTGCCAAGCCCGGACGTAAAGGGCCGCGAGATGATTCTAGCCGTTCATGGCCGCAAAATCCCCATGACTGACGATGTTGACTTTGAGGTTATCGCCCGCGGCACCCCAGGATTCTCCGGTGCAGACCTGGAAAACATGGTCAACGAAGGGGCCCTATTGGCCGCCCGCGAAGGGGCCGACAAAGTCACCATGCATCATCTGGAGATGGCCAAAGACAAGGTAATGATGGGTACCGAAAGGCGGAGCATGATCATCACCGAGGAAGAAAAAGAAACGACAGCCTACCACGAGGCCGGCCACACCCTGGTCGCGTTGCTTCTGCCCGGCACCGACCCGGTCCATAAAGTTTCGATCATTCCCCGGGGCCGGGCTCTCGGCGTAACCCAATATCTGCCGACAGAGGAAAAGCATACCCAATCCAAAAGCTACCTGGAAAACTTTCTCTGCTGTCTTCTGGGCGGAAGATTGGCGGAAGAACTTGTTTTTAATGAACTTACCACCGGTGCCGGCAACGATCTGGAGCGGGCCACCGGTCTTGCCCGGAAAATGGTCTGCGAATATGGCATGAGCGACGCCATGGGGCCATTGACCTACGGCAAAAAGGAAGAGCAGATTTTTCTAGGCCGGGAAATCGCCCAACATCGCGATTTCAGTGAACATACTGCGGTTCTCATCGATGATGAGGTTAGGGCAATAGTGGTAGCTGCCAACGACAGAGCCAGGCAATTAATGGCCGACAACATCGAAACCCTTAAGGCCCTGGCCGAAGCCATTATCGAAAAAGAGACCATTGATCAAAATGACATCAATGAAGTCCTGAAGGCAAGCGACTGCAAAATTCCGGAAATAAATCAACAGAGACTAGACAATGCGACCAGGGCCACCACCGCAACCTGAGCAACTTCTTTTGAAGAAAAGATAAATGGGGCATACTTCTCTGCGGGGCAACCTGTCGAACAGAAGCCCCACCCAGTCCAGAGGCAATCTTCATATAATATCAATTCACTATCTGATGATCCCGCCAAACCAAAGCCCAATAGATGAGAATCCACCCGCCGATCACGTGCAGGTAATGGGCATTCTCAATGTCACTCCTGATTCATTTTCCGATGGCGGCCGATTTGCTTCAGAAGCCGCAATCATCGCCCAAGTTGGGAAAATGATTGATGACGGAGCGGATATAATTGATATCGGCGGCGAATCCAGTCGCCCCTTTGCCAAGCCCGTTTCCCTCGAAGAAGAAACCGCCAGGGTCCTGCCGACCATCGAGGCCATCCGCAAGGAATTCTCGATCCGCATCTCAATTGACACCACCAAGGCAGAAGTTGCCCGACAAGCTCTTAAGGCTGGAGCCAACATAATCAATGATATCAGCTCGTTAAGATCAGACCCGCAGATGGGAGAACTGGTCAGAGAGACCGGCAGCCCGGTGGTCTTGATGCATATGCAGGGGACACCAGGTAATATGCAAAATGACCCTAAATACGACGATGTAATCGGCGAAATCAGTGATTTCCTTCAGGAAAGAATTGCGTGGGCCGAAGCCCTTGGCATAAACAAGCAAAAGATCATCGTCGACCCGGGCATCGGTTTCGGCAAAACCCTGGAACACAACCTTGCCATCCTCAAACATCTCGACCGGTTCAAAGCCTTGGGCTGCCAGGTTTTATTAGGTCACTCCCGCAAAGCCTTTATCGGTAGAATCCTCGGCCGCGAGGCCGACGACCGCGATACGGCCACTGCCATCGTCTCTGCCTTAAGCTACCTTAAAAAGGTGGACATCATCCGGGTTCATGACGTCGACAAGACGGTTCAAGCCATCAAAATAGCATCGGCCATCGAGACCGCGCAATGAAGGTCACCTTCTATAAATCAATCCTCTGACCTCGCTGTACGATGGTCGGTCTGACTCTGAAGAAAATTCTGGCTGAACACCCCGGCCCGGAACTCGAAATGATCGAGGTTACCACCCGTCCTGCCCGGACCTGGAAAGATGGCATCCGAATGATTCCGGCTCTTCGTTGCGGCGATCAGATTCTGGCGGGCTTCACTCTGTCCAGGCAAACAATCCGCGCTTTCCTCGCAGAAAATCAAAACTAATCTCTGAACAACAAAGGGCCTTTTTTACTATCATAAAAAAAACAGCTGGCCCTGCCGGATTTTTTGTTCATATGGTATTGATATTCTGACTTGTTTGGATTATTTTATTTCTTTTTCCGAACCGGGACTTCGAGGTCGGGGATATCTATTCTTTATTACAGTTCTAACCAGTTTAAAAATATAAAACATTAACTGCTAACTAGCACTATTCAAGGAGAAACAAATGTCTCGAAAAATGGTAACCATCGACGGCAACCAGGCCTGTACCCACGTTGCCTACGCCACCAGTGAGGTAATCACCATTTACCCCATCACCCCATCAACATCAATGGCGGCTGAATCTGACGCGAAAGCAGCAGCTCACCAAGAAAACATCTGGGGCTCTCAGCCCGTTGTTACTCAGATGCAATCTGAAGGTGGTGTTGCTGGATCCCTGCACGGATCTCTCGCCTCAGGCGCACTTTGTACTACTTTTACCGCATCTCAGGGCCTGCTCCTTCTTATTCCTAATATGTATAAGATTGCCGGTGAGCTTACTCCTACCGTATTCCATATTACAGCTCGCTCCATCGCCTGTCAGGGTCTTTCCATTTTTGGTGACCATGGTGACATTAACGCCGCTCGTCAAACGGGTTGGGGCATGCTTTGCTCGCAAAACGTTCAGGAATGTCAGGACATGGCGCTTATTTCCACCCAAACCACCCTTGAGTCCCGCATTCCCTTCATGCATTTCTTTGATGGTTTCCGGACCTCTGCTGAAATTCAGAAGATTGAGCAACTCACCAATGATGACATGCTTGAGATGATCGATGAAGATCTCATTACAGCGCATCGCGAACGAGCTCTGACTCCAGATCGGCCAACCATGCGTGGGACAGCACAAAACCCTGATGTATACTTCACCGGTCGTGAGTCTGTTAATAAGTATTATAACGCTACCCCTGCTATCGTCCAAAAAACCATGGATAAGTTTGCCGCCCTTACTGGTCGTCAATACAATCTCTTTGATTACCATGGTTCTCCAGATGCCACTGACGTTATTGTTATGATGGGTTCCGGTGCTGAGACTGTTGCAGCCACCATTGATTACCTTGCTGCTCAGGGATCTAAACTTGGTCTCGTTATCGTTCGTCTGCTTCGTCCTTTTGACTCTAAGGCCATGGTTAATGCCTTACCTTCAACGGTAAAGCGTATCACCGTTCTTGATCGTACCAAAGAACCTGGAGCTGCTGGCGAGCCTCTTTACCTTGATATCCGCTGCGCTGTTGGCGAAGCTACTGAAAGTAATGCGGCAGCCTGTCAACCAATCATCCTCTCCGGTCGCTTTGGTCTTGGCTCTGCAGAATTCACCCCCACCATGGTTAAAGCAGTATTTGACAACATGGCTGGTATGGCTCCTAAGAACCATTTCTGTGTTGGACCAAATGATGATGTTACTTTCTCATCCCTTGACTACGATCGTGACTTCTCTATTGAAGGTGACAACGTATACCGCGCCATGTTCTACGGTTTGGGTTCTGACGGTACTGTTGGTGCAAACAAGAACAGTATTAAGATCATTGGTGGTGAGACTGAAAACTCAGCGCAAGGATATTTCGTTTACGACTCCAAGAAGTCTGGTTCCCTTACCACTTCCCATCTGCGTTTTGGTGCGAATCAGGTTGTGGCTCCTTACCTTATTAATAAGGCCAACTTCATTGCCTGTCATAATCCAAACTTCCTTGATCAATATGACATGGTTGGCAACCTGGAAGAAGGCGGGACCTTCCTCCTGACCACCACCCACGATGCCGAATCGATCTGGAAGACATTGCCAAGCACCGTTCAAGCTAAGCTCATTGCCAAAAAGGCAAACTTCTACATCATTGACGCCCTGGCGTTAGGCGCAGCCCTTGGCCTCGGCGCTCGCATCAACATGATTATGCAAACCGCATTTTTCTTGATCTCTGGAATTCTGACAAAAGATGAGTCCATCAAAGCCATTAAAGATGCCATCAAGAAGACCTACGGTAAGAAAGGCGATAAAGTTGTCCAAATGAACTATGACGCTGTTGACGGCGCCATCGAGAACATCGTTGAGGTTAAGCTTGGTAAGTCCACAAAAGGACACGACATTCCAGAAACCGTACCTGCTGATGCTCCTGAATTTGTAAAGGAAGTAACGGCCCAAATGATCCGTGGTAAAGGTGATCAAATTAAGGTTTCTGAATTCCCTAATGACGGTACCTGGCCAACAGCTACCACCCAATACGAGAAGCGTAACATCGCTGTTAACGTTCCCGAGTGGTTGTCTGAAAACTGTATCCAATGTGGACGTTGTTCACTGGTTTGTCCCCATGCTGCCATCCGTCTCAAGGCGGTTGATAAGTTGAAAGGCACCACACCTAAGACCTTCAAGACCCTTGATGCCATCGGTAAAGAGTTCAAAGGTAAGACCTTTGCAATTCAGGTATTCACCGAAGACTGTTGTGGTTGTAATCTCTGTGTGGACGCCTGTCCTGCTAAGACCAAGGCCCTGCAGATGATTCCAAACACTGAAGAGCTGAAGAAGGTACAACAGAAGAACGTGAAGTACTTCCTCAACCAGGATGAGATTGACCCTGCACTCATCAATCACGCCACCATTAAAGGTAGCCAGTTAAAGCGCCCACTCTTTGAGTTCTCTGGTGCTTGTGCCGGTTGTGGTGAGACTCCTTACATCAAGCTTGTTACCCAGATGTTCGGTGACCGAATGATGATCGCCAACGCCACTGGTTGTTCCTCCATTTATGGTGGTAACCTGCCAACAACACCTTATGCCAAGCGTGATGATGGTCGTGGACCTGCCTGGGCCAACTCTCTGTTTGAAGATAATGCCGAGTTTGGTCTTGGAATGCGTGCTGCGATCAATAAGCTTTCTGCTCAGGCTGGAGAGCTTATGGGCAAAGCCGTTGCCGCAAAGATCGTTACTAAGAAGATGGCTGACGACATCCTTGACGCCACCCAAGTGACCCAAATGGACATCGAAGCTCAACGTGAGCGCGTTGGGAAGTTAAAGTCCACGCTTGGTGGCAATGACAATGTTATCGCTAAACGTCTCATGCCAGTAGCTGATTATCTTGTGAAAAAGTCTTGCTGGATCTTTGGTGGTGACGGTTGGGCTTATGATATCGGTTACGGTGGTCTTGATCACGTTCTGGCCTCCGGCGAGAATGTTAACGTCATGATCCTTGATACTGAGGTTTACTCAAACACTGGTGGTCAGATGTCCAAGTCCACTCCTCGTGCTGCTACCGCGCAATTTGCTGCAAGCGGTAAGAAGATGGCTAAGAAGGATATCGGCATGATCTTCTCCACCTACGGTAACGTCTACGTGGCTAAGGTGAACATGGGTGCTAATCCTGCTCATGTTGCTAAGTGTATTGCAGAAGCAGAAGCGTATGATGGACCATCCCTCATCATTGCTTACTCACACTGCATTAACCACGGTATCAACATGACTCAAGGTCTCAAACAACAAAAGATGGCTGTTGATTGTGGTCACTGGCCTCTGTACAGCTACAACCCAGACCTTGAAGCAGCTGGTAAGAATCCTTTGAAGATCGTTTCCAAAGAGCCTACCATGAAGTTTGAAGAGTATGCCTTAACTGAGAATCGTTACCGCATGTTGAAGATGATGAACCCTGAGCATGCTGATGAGCTCATGGCTCTGGCCCAATCGGACGTTGATAAAGCTCTCAAGTTCCTCCACGGTCGTGCTGCAGCACTGGAACCCTGCAAGAGCGGCGGTTGCGGAAGCAAAAAGAAGTAGTAAGCAGTTGAACGAATAAATGTTCGGTGTAATTTAATCGAACATATTGCAATACATAAAAGCGCGGCTGGTATCTATCCAGCCGCGTTTTTTTTGTGTTTATTCAAGATTTATCCCGGAGCCGGGAAACCATCTCGGCCCTAAACCTGCCAGATATTATTACTTGGCTCCTCGTGTAGCCACCCAGTATAACACCTTATTTGCGGTGCCTTGAAGGCACGAAAACAGGAAAACATCGCGCCTTTCATTGCTTTCTAAGGATGAAAATCTATATAATGAGACCAATCCGACAGGACTGCATATAAAAAAATGGTGCTAAATGACTGACAAGAATAACCGAAATCTGTTAATTGCCGGAACAATCTTCGCCTACTTCCTTATCGGCATTGAAATCATCATCATGATTTCACCTTTTGCGCTCTATTTTTATTCGGTTTACGGTCCCGTTCTGAAATTCTTTTCCTCCACCCCTTATTTGAGCTGGACCACTGAATTTTTCCTCCCTCACATGATCTTTCTGAATGACCCCATAATTCTCGGGATCTCTTATCTGCAGATCTTACTGGTTATCGGCCTGGTCCTTTTTTTCTCGGCGGCCGCGCCCTTATATTATGGCCGTTTCAGAAAAAAAGGCGTCGTCCAGATAAGCTTTTATTCAAAAGTCAGGCATCCCCAATATTTATTTCTGGCCATCTCCGGTTTCGGCCTTCTCCTCTACTGGCCACGGTTCATCATCCTGACAATGTACATTACCATGTTGTTTGTCTACTATCTGCTGGCCAGAAATGAAGAGTGGCGGATGCAGCATGAAGTACCGGATATCTACGAAACATATATGAAAAACACCCCCATGTTTTTACCTGGCGAGCCTGGTGGCAAGATTTACGGATTGTTGTTTGGCAGGATCAAGCCGAAATGGCTCGGCATTCTGACCGCATATCTGCTGGCAATTGTTATCAGCCTGAGCTTAGCACTGGGAATCAGAGCCTATACCGTAAGCCAGTTACCAACTGTTGAAAATAGTTCAATGGTACTGCTCTCCGTCTTTCCCCGTCCGGATAAGGAAATAACCGAGTTATTCGAGAGTCTCGAATCATTGCCTGAAATACGCGCCAGTATCGGGGAATTAAAACCCAACCTGGCCTATATTTTCCCTGGCGATTATTTCCTAACCGCACTAGTTACCGACGAAGATCGCCGCTTCTCGGCTGACATCATTGAGCGCTTTCCAGAGGTGCTTGAGTGGCACCAAAACAAATTCAGGGGCGGACTCGGTAAGTTTTTCAGGATCTTTTATAATTTTTTCAGTACATTAGGCTCAATTGAAACGGACTATGACGTGGAGAGAATTGTCTTCGTCAAAGTTAATAATCATTCTGGAAGGTCTCCAAAAGAGGCACAAGATATCTTCAAGTTGGGGATGCAAAGAAGACCGGTGCTCGTGGTTGATCTGGATGCAAGTGATCACCAGGTCCTTTCAATAATCAAAACGTCGGCCCAACACAAATGGGGCTCTATGCCGATGCCGACTTTTTAGAGTAACTCAGAGTGCAGCACACCCCGTCAAGGAACCTCCATAGTGACCAATAATCATAAATCCCGACCGGCAGATTGGCGCCACAATCTGCATGAAATCATCTTCGGCGCCGAAACCTGGACCGGCAAAGCCTTCGATGTGGTGTTGATCGCCAGTATTATCATGAGCGTTGTGGTGGTAATGTTGGACAGTGTCAACGCGATAACCTCTGAATATGGCGCCCCACTCCATTATCTGGAATGGTTTTTCACCATCCTCTTCACCATTGAGTATCTCCTGCGCCTGTTATGTGTCAGCCGCCCTGGCCAATATGCTACCAGCTTTTTCGGGGTAATCGATCTACTCGCCATAATCCCCACCTACCTGAGTCTGATTTTGCCGGGTACCCGGTTCTTATTAGTCATTCGTGTTTTACGGGTTTTGAGAATATTCCGGGTGATGAAACTTGCCCATTATATCGGCGAAGCAAACTTACTGGTTCAATCACTACGGGCCAGCCGCCGTAAAATCACAGTTTTTCTCTTTACAGTTTTGACCCTAATGATCATCTTCGGCTCAAGGATCTACGTAATCGAAGGTGAAGCAAATGGCTTTACCAGCATACCCCGCAGTATTTACTGGGCCATCGTCACCATGACCACGGTCGGCTATGGTGATATCTCGCCAAAGACC
>DAOVJK010000058.1 GCA_030673265.1 Pseudomonadota bacterium
GACAATCACAGCCGGCAAGGCTTGACTCGAAAACGTCAAGAGAAACACCGGCAGCAATTGAGAGCACCAATTGTTTCTTATGGAAATGCGCCCTCCTGCTCTGCAAAAGAGCGGGTATTACCTGAGGTTTAACCGCCAAAACAACAATTTCACAATCAACCAATCCAGCAGAGTCTTCAGCTATGTTAACTTTATACAACTTCGCCAACAGTTGCCTGCGATCCTCGGCCGAGTCAACCGCGATGATTTGCTCTGCAGCAAAAAGCCCGGCTTGAATAATGCCTTTGATAAGTGCCTCCGCCATCCGACCGCCTCCGAGGAAGCCAATCTTGCCCGCTATTTTCATATTTATCTCCATACAACCCAAGAATAGTAAACATCAGAAAATCCAACGAATATTTAGATAAGTGATAGTAGAGAAAATACCTGACTATGACAAATACATTTTTACTAATCGACAAAAAAAGGCCCACCCGAAACTGATTTCCGGTGGGCCTTGGTAGTAAAATCTCTCAATTTAAGCTTTTCGCAATCAGGAGCCTCGCAAAGAAGGTACCGTCACACCAGAATTAGAGGGAACCAAAAAAGGCAGGATCAGGTTGCCGGCTTCCCTGGTCGAGGAAACTACTTTGGCAAGCACCCCCTCTTTCTCGTTTTTCTCCAGTGTTACAAACTCCCAACACTCAGGATGAGCAACGATCTCTTTCATCAAACCAACATGGTGACCATGACCTGATTTTGAGGCCACGACATGGCCGATTATCTGGCAACCAAGCAGGGCCAGATCACCGATCAGGTCAAGAACCTTGTGGCGGACAAATTCATCAGAAAAGCGTAACCCCTCTGCATTAAGCACCTTAGTTTGGTCAACAACCACCGCATTTGCGAGGGAACCGCCAAGCGCCAGACCATTGGCCCGGAGTTTTTCAATCTGGTCCATGAAACCGAAGGTCCGGGCCGCAGAAATTTCCTTGATAAACCTCTTGGAGTTGACATCCACTGTATATTTCTGCTTTCGAATCAACTGATGATCAAAATCAATCTCACAGGTGACCTTATAACCGTCGTAAGGAAGCAAGCGGATCAGGGTGTCCCCGGCCTGAAAAGATATCTCTTTGGTAATCTTAAGTAATTTCCGACAGACATCCTGGCGCTTACGTTCAATTCGTTTAATAATGTGCACAAAAGGAGCGGCGCTACCATCCATGATCGGAACCTCAGGACCATTCAATTCGACAAGAGCATTGTCTATCCCCAGCCCGGTCAAAGCAGCCAGTAGATGTTCCGTAGTCGAAACGGAAGCATTATTTACCCCGATAGTTGTTGCCAGAGTGGTATCAACGACCCTGTCCATCAACGCGGGAATCTCTTGTTGAAGATCCGTACGAAAAAACCTTATACCAGTATCAGGCTTGGCGGGCTTGATAACCATTGAGATCGGTAGCCCGGAATGTAAGCCGATACCACTGAAACTAATCTCTTTACTTAAAGTATGTTGATGAGGATGAATTTTTTTCAAAAAGCCTTTCATGTGGCGTCCCGATATCTTATTTTTTTTAATTAACATCTTATGTGATTAAAAACACAATGCAACAGTGCCTGCAGTTGATGCAATTAACGGGCCACAACCACGCAAAAAACTTATACCTCGTAAAATACCGGCTAAACAGAGAGTTAGTTAAAACGGAAAAATCACACTGCCGGGTGGATATATTCCCTTTGTGGAAAAAAAGACACCACACTGGTCATTATGAACACCTTTATATTGTCAGACCAAGAGAAGGATCTCTGCACAAGGCTCAAATGGACAACAACAGGCTCTGGAAAGATTCAGGAAGGTCTAATTCAACCGTAAGGGCGTAAATCGGCAGACGACACGGAAGATTCCTTAGCTTGACCATATCTTTCTCCGAAGTTAATAAGGCATCACAACCAAAATTATCGGCAGATGCAACTAAACCAGCCAGATCAGTTGCGGTGTAAGGATGATGATCGGGGAAAACAGAAAAACCAAAGAGGCTCCCCCCCTGCTCACTAATCGTTCGCAAAAATCCACTTGGCTCAGCCAGCCCACAAAACCCATAGAGCTTTTGAGCAAGAACCTCTTGGCCAACCGACTCCCCAGCCTGATCAAGCAGAGATTTAAAACGATATTCAGCCATAACAACAGGTTTGCCGGGGAATTCCTCGCCAAGGAACTTTTTAAATTCCTCCGCAGCCGGTCGATTTTGACGATCAACTCCGGTAATCACAAAAGCATGCGCCCGGCCCAGGGCCTCAACAGGTTCCCGCAATTCACCGCCTGGAAAAACTCGCCCACTACCCATGAAACCAGGGGCCTTAAACAGGACCAGATCAAGATCGCGTTGCAGAGCCATGTGCTGAAAGCCATCATCCAGAATGATAACATCAGCCCCCAGCTCCTTAACCGCAAAATCTGCGACGACCGCCCGTTTAACTCCGGTGACGACAGCAACTCCCGGCAAGGTCTCAGCCATCAACCGAGGTTCATCACCAGCCTGGACAACATCAAGCAGGCACTGTTTACCGTCACTGACCAGATTAATCACCTGTCGGGCCTTGCCGCCATAACCACGACTGACGATCGCCGGTTTATAACCGGCGGCTAACAGGGATCTGGCGACATATATTGTCATAGGCGTTTTACCGGTGCCGCCCATGGTCAAATTACCGACACTGATCACCGGCACGGCCAAATTGACACTATCCATAACGCCGGATTGATACCAGGCGGCCCTTTTTCTCATCAAAGCCCCATACAAGGGAGACAACGGTCGCCCCAAGAGGAAGGCCAATCGACGCAATTTATTCATCAATCCTGCCTCTCATTAATTACCTGGCGCAGCAGATCGACATGCCTGGCCGTCACCCCACGCTGCTCTTCGACCAGACTAGCCGCACACTGCCCGGCCGCCTGCCGAATCTTATCGTCACCCAGCCATTTTTCAAGAGTCAAGATCATCGCCTTTTCACCATCAACCCTGACCGCTCCACCAACTGCAAGCAAATCACCGGCAATCTCCTCAAAATCCTCCATATACGGCCCGAATATAACCGGCCTGGCAAAGGCCGCCGGTTCCAGGGGATTATGCCCCCTCTCCATAACCAAACTCCCGCCGATAAAGGCAAAGTCAGCTAATTGGTAAACAGAGGCCAACTCACCAAGTGTATCAAGAATCAACAGGTCACCAGTCAGATCGCTCCCCTCACTGCGGCGGACCGACTCAAAACCAAAACCGCTGGCCATCACTGCTATTTCAGTACCGCGCTCGACATTACGCGGCGCAATGATCAGATAGAGATCATTAAAAGCCAGCCGCAACTGCTGATATACCTTAAGAATTATTTCCTCTTCACCCGGATGGGTCGAACCTGCCACCCAGAATCGTTTATCGGTCAGCCCCGCAACCTTCAGCTTTGGCCCTCTCAGGTTCGTTTGACATGACTCATCCAACACCCCGTACTTAAGATTGCCAAGACTAAGCAAACGATCTGCCGACACTCCAAGCTGTTTCATCTTCCCGGCATCGGCAATGGTCTGCATGGCAATATATTTAAAGCTCCTGAACAGAGGTGCAAAAAAGAATCTGAACCGCCAATACTTCTGGAATGACTCTGCGGATATTCGCCCGTTGACCAGCAAGGCCGGTACACCATGGCGATCAAGTGAAGCCAGAAAATTAGGCCAGAGATCCGTCTCGACCAACACGAAAACCTCCGGCTGCAGCGCCCGGACAAATCGCTCCACACTCCAAAAAAAATCAAGGGGAAACGGCACCAGCAGATCCACCTGCCCGGCCAAGACCGAGGCCGCATATCTGCGTCCTGAAGTGGTCGAGGCCGAAAAGATCAACAGGCCATCGGGATACTCCTGTTTGAGTCTCCGAACCAGGGCCCGGGCCGATGAGACTTCGCCAACCGACAGGGCATGGATCCAGATCCGCGGCCGGCCAACCCCAAGATTCCGCACCAGATCATGCAAACCAAAACCGAGCCGCAGCCACGTTGCCTTACGATATTTAGGGGTAAGTAAGACGAATACCAGCAAAATCGGCAGCAGAAAAATTCCCAGAATTATTTGTAACAGGTTATAGATCAACAGCATGGAGATTTGGTTTCCATTCTTCGTTCGGTTATATTCAGCTGATAAACCACCATCTGAAATTTATTAAAAGCAGATATCATGAACCTGATCCTCATCGATCCGCAGGAAATAAAAGAACGCTCAGTAACCCTCACTGACCGCCGGGCCACCCACGTTCGCAAGACCCTGCGCAGCAGAAAAGGCGATACGATCCGGGTCGGGATTATTAACGGCCTAATCGGTTCCGGCCTGATCTGCAAGATTGAACCCGGCCTGGTCGTACTTGAAATCAAGACCGACACCCCGCCGCCACCGAAAACACCGACCAGCCTGATCATCGCTCTGCCCCGGCCAATCATGCTAAAAAGGGTCTTGGCCCAAACCGCCTCACTTGGTATTGACAAGATTTTCCTGATCAACGCCAACCGGGTCGAGAAAAGCTTTTTCAAGGCCTCCCTCCTAACCGAAGACAACCTCCGCGAGTACCTGCTCCTTGGTCTGGAACAGGCCATGGACACCAAGTTGCCGGAAATATCCATCCACCACCGTTTCCGTCCCTTTGTCGAAGACTATTTAACCGAAACAGCCCGGGATTGCCCGGTCAAACTGGTCGCCCATCCCGGTGGCGAAAAAAACCTCACCCCAGCCCTATTACCCAAAGCAGCCAGCTCGGCCATGATCGCCATCGGCCCGGAAGGCGGCTGGGTCGATTTCGAAATCGACCTGTTCCGCCAACAGGGTTTCAGTTGTTTCTCGTTAGGGCCCCGCATCCTCAGGGTCGACACCGCCGTACCCGCCATTCTGTCACAATTCCAGTTATTAAGAACTCTGACTGCTGGCAATTAGCCACTAACCGGATAATCTTTCTTTGCAACTATTCAAACAAAGCAAAATACACAACTTAACAGTTACCTTTCTTTCAGCCTTTCGACAACCAGTTGCAACTCCGGCAGATTCAGCTTGTAAAGCACCACTCCATAAACGACTACCCCGGAAATAATGCAGAGTGCCAACTTCAACATATCGAAAATAATATTGGTACCGGCCGCTCGCAAGCCAAAGAGACCATCCAACGCTAACAACCAGCCGCCCATAACCAATGCAGCGAGCAACACCTTCAGAAATCCCGCCGCCAGATATTTCAGAGGCAAACCAGATAGTTTTCGATACAGAACAACAAACAAGAACATAAAATTAGCGGTCATTGCACAGGAGATCGACAGGGCCAGAGCCCGATGTTGGAGATGGTCAATTAGCAGCAGGATTACCAGCAGATTAATCAGCACGGCCAGAAAACTCCCGACCACCGGCGAGCGAGTATTGTTAATATTATAGAATACCGGCACGGTCACCTTGACCGCCGCATAAGAAGCAAGGCCAATTGCATAGTAGACCAAGGCCTGGGAGGTCATTACCGTTGAAAATGCATCAAATCGTCCATACTGGAAGATCAGCCTGATTATCGGTTCAGCCAGGATGATGAGACCGGCGGCAGCTGGAACCGTCAAACAAAAAGCAATCATCAAAGTCGACACATATGACTCTTTGAGATCAGTCATACTTCCAGTTGCTGCCTGACGAGCCATAATCGGATGGGCGGCAATGGAAATCGCCACCCCGAACACCCCTACCGGCAGCATGAAGAGCCGAAAAGCGTAATTGAGCCAGGACAGACTTCCCTCTTGAAGCGACGACGCGAAAAAACTATTGATAAAAACATTAATCTGCAGAGCGGCTAACCCAGCCACCGCCGGCACCATCAGCCTGACAATCCGGCGCAGACCCGGGTCGGCCAGATCAAGATTCGGTATGAAACGAAAACCGACTCTTTTGAGGGAAGGGAACTGGCCAACCAGCTGTAGCATACCACCGATCAGAGTGCCGATAGCCATACCGATAATTGCCGGATGACCGTACCTAGGCAGAACCAAGGCCAGACTGACGCCGCCTATTATCGAACCCATATTAAAAAAGGCGGAGGACACCGAGGGAATGAAGAAATGGCCGCGGGTATTGAGGATGCCCATACAGACCGAAGACAACGACACCATAATCAAAAAAGGGAACATAATGACCGTCATCAATCTGGTCAGTTCCACCTTGCCGGGAGTCAACTCAAACTTGGCTTGGACCAGTAACCGGACAATATTTTCAGCCTGCCAGATTCCCAACAGGGTAAATACACTTAGGATAATTACAAAAAAGACCATGACATTACCGGCCAAGCGCAAGGTATCCCGTTCACTACGGTTGACTTCATAATCAGAAAAAACCGTAACGAAGGCGGCGCTCAGGGCTCCTTCTCCGAACAGGTCCCTAAGCAAATTGGGAATCCGGAAGGCGACGACAAAGGCATCATAGGCATAACCCGCCCCGAACAGGTAGGCAAAAACCTGCTCCCTTATCAGGCCAAGCACCCTGCTGCAGGTCACAGCAATACTGACTGTGCCGGCCGATCGAGCAATGCGGCTGGTATCTTTTGCCGGTTTTTTCACTGGGAAAAATCCTTATCTAAATAATTTCTAACTACCATCGCAGTTCAACCTTTTCAAGAGAATGGTTGCAATTTTAGCCGTCACATAAAGAGAATCAAGGAGAAAGGCAAGATCTCTCCTGCCCCGTCTGCCTCTCTCTGTTATTCGACAGTTTTCACTTACCTGAAACAAATGTGAGAAATTTTATCTACTGATGGACGGGTTCCTCCCGTTAGTCGCTAGAACAACCTTTACTATTTGGCCAAAAATCAGGAGATAAATAAATCATGCCGAATTAGCCAAACTTTAGTGGCAACTAAAAACCAATTAATTCCCAGGCAAACTTAGCAACTTGCGGACCGGATGACAACACCGACGACAACCAACATCGTAAAAACTCATGAATTCAAGCCCGGTTCTATCCTTTTTATTACGGTCAAGAAAATTTATAAGGGCCTAAACCAAGTGATTAAGTATCTGCTCTTATTTCTCTTTGCCGTTTATCACAAAAACCTTAGCCCTAATCTTTTTTTCTAAAATGAGAATTTTTCCTTTGATATTAGGCCCCCTGATAGTAAGAATTAACGATTATAAGGTCTTAAAGTGTCGCAAAACTCGTATCAAACAGTTTGCCGGGTTCGCAAGGTCATCGACAAAACCACCGCCCACTACCCGGCACATCTGCTTAGTTTGATATTTTACCGGTTAAACTTCTATAACGGAGGCATCCATGCAGGATATTAATCTGGTTCGGAATGTAGCAATTTTCGGTCACGGTAAAAGCGGCAAAACATCATTGGCAGAAGCTTTACTTTTCACCGCCGGCAAAACTAACCGGCTCGGCAAGATTGACGACGGTTCTTCGATAATGGATTTCGATCCCGAAGAAATCAACCGCAAGGCAACAATCAACTCCTCCTTCAACCATTACAGTTGGCAAAAAAATTCAATTTATCTAATTGACACCCCCGGCGATGATAACTTCCTGAATGATGCCGCCTTCGCGGCCAAAATAGCCGACAATGCTATCTTCGTCGTAGAAGCCAACCAAGGTCTTAAGAGCCAGACCGAAAAGATTGCTGATTTTGTCTGTAACCAGCACCTGCCTTCGCTTATCGTCATCAATAAAATGGACCGGGAACGGGCCAATTTTGAGACCACTCTGGCTGGGATCAAAAATGAGCTGCCCTTCAAACCGGCTGTTATCCATTTACCTATTGGCTCTGAAGATACCTACAAGGGAATCATTGACGTCCTCCGTCAAAAGGCTTTCATTTTTGACGGTGACAAAGGCATGGTTAAAGAGGCCGAAATCCCTGAAGACATGGCTGATGATCTTGCCTTGTATCGAGACAACCTCATGGAGCAAGTCGCCGAAACCGACGACGAGCTAATCGAAAAATTCCTTGAAGAAGGTGAGCTCACCGATGAAGATCTGCTCAGCGGGCTGAAAAAAGCCGTCAAAAGTGGCGAGATTAGCCTTGTCACTTTAGCTGCAGCTACCGCCAATACAGGTACGACCCTCCTGCTTGATTTGATCAATGATTTTATGGCAGCACCCTGCGACTGCCCGGCCCAGGTTGGCACCGCCCCCAAGACCGGCGATATTATCGAACGACAGCCCACTACGGATGCTCCTTTTTCCGCCAGGGTATTCAAAACCATGGCCGACCCATATGCCGGTCATCTATCCATCATAAAGATTGTTTCAGGAACTCTTAGCGGCGACACTTTCTACAACTCAACCAAAGATACTAACGAAAAATTCAGCCAACTTCTGATTATGGAAGGAAAAAATCAAAGCCCGTTAGACACTGCCGGACCGGGCATGATAGTTGGCATAGCCAAACTCAAAGATACCACTACCGGCGACTCTCTCTGTGCCGCTGATGCCCCGATTGTTTTCGACGAACTGATCCCGATCGAACCAAGCATTTCATACGCTGTCACGACTGACAATAAAAAGGACGAGGAAAAACTCCACTCTTCTCTCACCAAGATGCTGGAAGAAGACCCAACCATCAAGCTTTCCAGAAACCAGCAAACCAGACAGACCCTGATATCAGGCGTCGGCCAGATCCATCTTGAAGTTATTGGCGACCGAATCAAGCGTAAATTCGGGGTTGAGATGAAGCTCGAAGCTCCGAAGATTCCCTACAAAGAAACCATCAAAAGTAAAGCCAGGGTCCAAGGTAAACACAAGAAACAAACCGGCGGCCACGGTCAATTTGCCGATAGCTGGATCGAGCTTAGCCCGCTTCCCAAAGGTGGGGGCTTTGAGTTTGAAGACAAGATCGTTGGCGGCGTCATCCCCAAAACGTACATCCCCGCCGTCGAAAAGGGCGTTCTAGAAGCAATGGACAAGGGAATTATTGCCGGATATCCAGTGGTAGACATCAAAGTATCTTTAGTTGACGGCTCTTTCCACGCGGTTGACTCTTCGGAAATGGCTTTCAAAATCTCCGGAGCAATTGCCTTCAGGAAAGGCGCCCTGGAGGCGAACCCGGTCCTCCTCGAACCGATCATGGCAATGACCATCATGATACCCAAGGAATATGTCGGCGATGTAATCGGCGATCTTAACGGCAGACGCGGTCGCGTAATGGGCATGGACTCCGAGGGCAAACTTGAAGTTGTAAATGCCCAGACCCCCATGGCGGAGATCCTCAGGTATGCCCAGGATTTGACTTCGATTACCGCTGGCCGCGGTTCATTCAAGTCTGAATTTTCCCATTATGAAGAAGTCCCGGCGAATCTGGCAGAAAAAATCATCGAGCAGGCCAAAGCCGCAAAGGAATAACTGTGCATGAAACTGATCATTCGTACAACTGCGCCGTCCTTACTATCAGTGACCGGGGCTCCCGGCAAGAAAGAGCAGATACCAGCGGCCCGGCCCTCGTCAAGATTCTTGACCAGTACGGTTTTTCATTAAGCGCTACGGCACTGGTGCCAGACGAGATTGATGAAATCCAACGTGTTATAATCGACTGGATCGATCAAGAGAAAATCGATCTGATTATCACTACCGGCGGCACCGGCCTCAGCCCCAGAGATATTACCCCTGAAGCAACCCGTCCCATCCTTGACTATGAAATACCTGGAATAAGTGAGGCGATGCGGATGGGAAATATCAGCAAAACTATTAAGGCCATTCTTTCACGTGGCTTGGCCGGGACCAGGCAGGAAAGCATAATCATCAACCTGCCGGGCAGTGCAAAAGCCGCTAGCGAAAACCTGCTGGTAGTTATCAACGCCCTGCCCCACGCCTTATACAAGTTAAAGGGAGGCCAGCAGGACTGCGGAAGTTGAATAGCCCGACAATCAAACTAAAAAGGGGCAGCCGCATTAGCGACTGCCCCTTTTTTTATATTATTGACCATTCTAATCTCAGCCGACGAGAGCCACGACGATTTTCCTGAAAAAAGCAGCAATGATTGCGTGAAAATTCATGGCTAAGCAGCTCAACTAACGACTAGAGACTGCAAGTCTCCGGGTACCGCACAAATCAGAAGTTTGCCTCGCAATCAATCTCAATCACCGGTTCATCTCCAACCTTGGCCACAACCTCTCCAATCACAAAAGGAGTCTCACCCATGGCAGCCAACTGAAAACAGATATCCTCAGCCTGGTCATCATCAACAAAGGCAACCATACCAATACCGCAGTTAAAGGTCCTGAACATCTCTTCCGGCGAGACATTGCCCTGCCGGCACATATAGCTGAAAACCGGCGGGATCGCCCAACTGCCGTTTTCAATCGACACCTTGCATCCCTGAGGCAATACCCGGGGGATATTATCGAAGAAACCACCACCGGTAATATGAACCAGGCCATGAACCTTAAAGTTTTTGATAATATTCAACAGCGGCTCTACATAGATACGAGTGGGTTTAAGAAGTTCTTCGCCAACCGTGCAACCTAATTCATCCAGATGGGTATCAGCCCCAAAGCCGTGCTCCTCAAAGAAAATCTTGCGGGCCAGAGAGTAACCGTTACTATGGACCCCGCTGGAGGCCAAACCGATGATCTTGTGGCCAACCCGGATATCGGTGCCATCGATAACATCGTCCCTTTCGGCAATTCCTACTACAAAACCGGCCAGATCATATTCACCTTCCTTGTAAAGCCCAGGCATTTCGGCAGTTTCACCGCCAATCAAAGAACATTTGGAGATCTTGCAGCCTTCAGCGATTCCCTTGACAACATCGACAGCCAGATCGTTATCTAATTTGCCAATAGAAAAATAATCAAGAAAAAACAAAGGTGTGGCCCCGGAAACCACCACATCATTAACACACATGGCCACCAGATCGATACCGATTGTATCGTGTTTGCCGCAAAGCTGGGCAACAGTCAGTTTGGTTCCCACCCCGTCGGTGGAAGAAACCAACACCGGATCCTTATAGCGATCACTGCCCAGGGCAAATAAGCCGCCAAAGCCACCGATATCGGTAAGTACGCCGCGATTAAAGGTAGCGGAGACCAGTGGCTTAATATTATTGATAAAATCATTGCCCTTGTCGATATCAACACCAGCTTCTGCGTACCTGGACTTCTTTGTCTCTTCCATAATCTTCTATAGTATTGGTTAGTTAACAGACAACAAGCCTGAAGATATATCCGGCCTTTGCATAAATATTTGCCGCGAATCATTATTGGCAGCCCAAAAAAAGCCAACCAGTTCTCAATTTTATGGCACGAGTCCATAAAGGAGAGCAAGTTATATCATAATGGCAAAAAAAACAGCTAAAATTGTTTCAAACTTATTTTCGCTGTTGATTCGGATCGAGGTTTAATCAAAACTAATCAACTGAAAAATCGTTTTTATATTTACAATTAATTCTCACCGCCCATTGACCATAATAACATTATGCATTATTTTCTCAGCCTCTTAATCATTTAAAATGATCCCGACTAAAATCCAGCCGATCGGTGTTAGCCTGTTGCCAGTTCAATTGGTTTTGAACACCAGTCCGTTATGAGATTCTCAACGTATTACCGGAGGAAGATTCAAAATGTTTGTGGATAAGCGCTGCTATGAAATAGCCAAACAGAAACATAATTGCCCGCACTGCAAAGAACAACTCTCCTGCTGTCACACCCCACCATATCACGTTGGTGACGGACTGGGCTGGGGCACCGAACTGATTTTTATCTGCCTTAATGACGATTGTTCTGTTTTCAAGAAAAGCTGGGAACAATTTGAGGAACAATACGGCCATTCCGCGTCCTGCCGCTACATGCTACTCCCCAACGAAGAGAAAGGCGGGACGATGATGGTCGGCAGCAAAGATGCCTTTACCGGCAGCATTGTCGATCAGGATAAAATGAGCGCCGGTAACGTCCGCTATGAAAATGAGAAAAAGGCCCGCGCCCAACTCGATACCTGTGTGGCCGAGAAAAACCTGGAACCGGTCATCTTTCTGTTGACCGATGAAGAAGCTCATTTAAAAAGCCGCCACCGGGCCTGTGAACTGCTTACGGAACTTAATGACCTGGCGTGCATCGACCCGATCCGAGCCCATAAATTCCACCATACCGAGATCGAGCAGCTATCCAATCTGGCCATCACCAAGATCCTCAAGAATCATAACCGGATGGAATGCGCCTACTGTGCCGAGCTCATCAAGGCCCAGGCCAAAATCTGCAAACATTGCGGCAAGGAAACCGCTAAAAAATAGCTGCCTCGGGAGCCCGCCACTTTCACCTTGCCAAAAGGTGATCTATCTAGTAAATAGTTCCGTGCTGTTCAGCCATATATGGCATGTATGGTGGGTGTAGCTCAGTTGGTTAGAGCACCTGGTTGTGGCCCAGGAGGCCGTGGGTTCAAATCCCATCACTCACCCCACGAAAGTCCAAGGGTTTCCGGTTATTAATCGGAAACCCTTTTTTTTTATGACATTACTGAGATGAATACACCAGAGCCCGATAACGACCTGCAACTTACCTGCCTGTTCTGCGGCCAAACCGCCCTCCTTCGGGGCCGCTGACATAACGCCACTGTGATCTGCACGGGATGCGGCCAGGAAAGTCCGGTGGAGCCATACCGGGAACAGATTGAGCAGATCAAGGAGAAGTGGTGTGATGCAGGTGATTAACTTTTCGCTATTTTTCACCAGCCACCCGATAATCTGTTTACTGATTCAGAACTTTAGATTTAAAATTTACTTGCTTTGCACCCCGCTTTGACTAAAACCTGAGCCAGCAGGCCCTGGTTGAATACGATCAGGGCAAAGAGACCGATACTGCCCTGATCGAAAATTTTAAGAACCACAAGATCCATGGAGCCCTGGCCACCTGTGCCACCATGCCTCCTTCGGTTGATATCGCCTTTGTCGACTGATCGTTCAGTTCATTAATTCAATAAAAAAGCCCGGCACCGTTTCACCGGTTCCAGGCTTTTTTTTTGTTCTTCCGATTTATTTTTGAGAGATTTCAGACAGTTAGCGTGGCCCTACCCCAGCGATGCTAGCGATTATCGAAAACCAGTTTTCCGCCCAAGTGAC
>DAOVJK010000327.1 GCA_030673265.1 Pseudomonadota bacterium
ATTACCAGAGCAACCGACAGGGTTGTATTACTCCCAGATATTTTCCGACGATATGCAAAAATATCTGGACTACTTTCCCAACTGGGAGAAGAAGGCTAAATCTTTGTTGAGGGATCACGCCAGCCCTGGCTTCTGAGACTAATTCATCCTTGTTCGTTGCAAAATTGAGACAGGCCCAACTTCGAATAATTTACCGACAACTTTCTGGCTTTCAAGCAGGCTTAACTTTTGCGGCAACATTGCTTTAAGATTTTCATCTTGCCGGAGTGCCTCTACAAAAGCTCCACTTCCCAGCACCCGGTCATCAAAACTTTCAGTCTCTCCTTGCAAACAACCGGAAGCCTTCTGACCCATTCGTTTCCCCTGGGGGTAAACTGTGCCAAAGGAAGGTGGCAGGAGTCCAATAATCTTTGCCGGCCGTACTGAAACTGTGCAATAATGTAAGACATAATGATCGATCGCGCCAAACTTGCCGTCATCCACATAACCGTCAAAGAACTGGGCCTCTCCGACCGGGAGTATCGGGACACCCTGGAGAAGGTTACCGGGGTGCGGAGCAGCCGCGATCTCGACGCAGCCGGTTTCCGCAAGCTAATGGGCTACTTCGCCCGTAGCAAGCATTATCGGGTCAATGTTGACGGGATGACCTTTCGCCAAAAGCTTTACATCCGCCATCTGGTCGAGGACCTGGGCTGGGATTCCTCCCATTTTGTGAATTTTCTCAGGAAGTACTATCATACCGATTCAATCGAGAAGCTGGGCAAGAGGGAGGCCAGCAAGTTGATCGAATCCCTCAAACACATTATTACCGGCAAGCTGGAACGGCATTAAAACTTATGAGATTAATAATAATTAATCCATGTTCATCCTTGTCGCATAAAACAGCCTGAGAAAAGAAGAGCTATTTGTTAGAATATAGTTAGGGTTAAGTTGCGGAAGTTTGGCGGGCATAATTCAAAAGGCATGCTATGACCTTGACACTGGCTGATTTTCTTCGGGATAATCATTTTCTGGCTTCCCTCAATCTTTCCGAGGAACAGAAACAAGATCTGCTCACCACGATTGAGCAGGGCTTTCTCGGCCAATTCCTTGAGAAGGTTATCCTCGATTCAGAAGAGATCCTGGCCATTGATCCGAATCTTGAGCGCAGGACCATCCTGGAACTGGCCGCAGCCAAAATCGTCAAAGACCTCAAGGCGGAAGCGGCATCCATCCGGTTGCTCGACGCCCGGACCTTGAAGATGCTTTCCTTCGGCTCTTGCGGGCTCGAAGATTTTAAGCGAACATCGACCGTCCCGGCTTCACAATCTATTGCCGGTCTTGTAGTCCAAGAGGGCCGCAGCATTGTGGTGCCGAGCATCAAGAAGGACCCCCTCTATCAATCAAAAAAGATCATCGCCACCAAGGGCTTTAATTCTTTAATCGCCGTCCCCTTGCAGATCCCGAGCTTTGTCAGTGATGCGGACGACATCCTCGGTTCGCTGCAGATCTACTATCAGGAAGAGGATCGCGAGTTTTCAAAAATCGAAGTGGTCCTGGCCGAAATGCTGGCCCGGCGAGTCAGCCATGTCCTGGCCAAGAAAAAGATCTTAGACCTTAAAAAGCTCAACGACTCAAAAGAGAAGATCACCGACAAGATATTCGTCAAGCTCAGTAAGAGAGAGGGGATAAAGCTTAAGGATTTCTTTAACCTTATCATGCCGGAAATAGGCGAATTCCTGCACTTTTTCAGCTGCCTGCTTTTTACCGTTTCGGATGACCTCAATAATATCCAGCTCGAAGCCGCCTACCCGCTCGACAAAACCTATTATGAACCGGGCTACTCTTTTACCGTTGCGCACCATCATTATATCTGGACCGCAATCCATGGCCTCAAAGACTATGCCGACATGCCCCATGAGCGGCACCACCCCAATTATCTGCTGGTCAAGAATCCCGCCCGGAGCGAACTGACATCTTCCGGCCTCCGGGCCTTCGTCAAGGAGCATAAGATCCATTCCATTCTCATGGTGCCCTTGCGGATAGCGGAAAAGACCCGCCACATCTTGACCTTTTTTGCCGCCGACCAGAAGCAGTCTTTCCATGAAGAGGAAATAGAGCTGCTGACCTTTCTGGGTAAGGAAATAATGAAGGCGTCAACCCTGGAATTTTTAAGTGATACCGTCCATGATTTCAAGAATCCGGCCATAGCCGTGGCCGGTTTTGCCGAACGCGCCAAAAGACTTATTGCCAGTGGTGCTAATCAGGCGCAGGATCTTGAGAAACTGGGCCGCTATCTGGATATTATCGGCCGGGAGTCAGCCCGGATGCAGGACATTGCCCTGACGATCGGTAATGAGGGGCGCAAGGAGGTGGTCGACCTCGGCCGGACAGCCCGACAAAGGTTTTTACTGAACAAGGAGGTCATTGCCCGGTCGCCGAGAAAAAACATCACCGTCCAGTCTTTGGGCGGGGAAGAAGGGCTCTCGGTTTTATGCCCGCTTTACAGCCTGGAACGGGTCCTGGACAATCTGCTCAACAATGCCACCAAGGCAATCCCCGCCGAAGGCGGCCGGCTGACCATGCTCTGCTTTCGGGAAGAGCGGATGGCCGGTATCACGGTAAGCAACACCGGCCTGATCCCTGCAGACCAGTTCGAGCAGATCAAAAAAGGCGATGTCCAGGGCCGCGGCCTCAATATAATCACCAGGTTTGCCCAGACCAACCACGGCAAACTTGAAATCGACACGAATGGTGATTGTACCGTCATCACCATCAAACTGCCGCTGCACCAAGAATAGTAAAGGGGTCACGTCTCCGTTTGACTCTTTTGCCTGATAATTTATTATCTAATTTATGAATTTGCGTTTATGTGGTTCTTTGTCAATTAACAGTATTTTTTGACAAGCTGGGATCAACAAGTTTTCTGAACCACTCAACCACTGCACTGCCCCCCCCTGATTGAATTAGGAATATGATTAGCCATAAAAAGCTGAAGTTCAATGGGGATCAGATTATTTTATTTCCAAACAATGCTACTGAGACTATATCTCTCCACATGGTTCAGGATCTGACGTTACATTGCAAAATTTCAACAAAAGAGCACGGCCAAGGACTTCTTGACCTGCTGACTAATCGTTTTGCGTACCATGATGTCGATATATGGCGTCAGATGATAGAAACCGGGCAGGTTTTGCTCAACGGCGAAACAACC
>DAOVJK010000145.1 GCA_030673265.1 Pseudomonadota bacterium
GGACTAAATCCCCAAAAACTACTTAAATGTCGATTCTTGCCTATATGACATCCAGAAAAGCTGTATCGCAACCTAGATAATTATGAGAAAATAAGCTTATTATGCGTAACATTAATAACAGCCAACAAATCGAAGTAACCATCCTTTTACCGGCCTATAACGAGGAACTGGTCATTGGCAGTACTGTAAGTACTCTGACAAAACAATATCCTGATTTTGAGATTTTGGTGGTTGATGATGGTTCAACAGACAATACTCTCAAGGAGGCGATTGCCGCCGGTGCCAATGTTTGGCCCCACCCGTATAATATCGGCAATGGCGCTGCCATCAAAAGCGGTTTACGTGCCGCAGCCGGAGAATGGGTGATTATGATGGATGGTGATGGCCAACATGACCCTGAAGATATTGCCAGGTTACTTGAATTCAAAGAAAACTATGACATGGTAATCGGCGCCCGTACTCGAAAATCTGAAACTTCACTACACAGAGATATTGCCAATAAATTCTACAATAGTCTGGCTTCTTATGTGTGCAAATTTAAAGTTGAAGACCTGACTTCCGGTTTCCGGATGATCCGCAAGAATACGGCAATGCAATTCATTCATCTTTTACCAAATACTTTTTCCTATCCATCAACATTAACTTTGGCTTATTTGCGTAGTGGCCTAGGAGTCAAATACATCCCGATTGAGACCAGGAGTCGTAAGGGGAAAAGCAAAATCAAGTTGCTGGAGGATGGAACAAGATTTTTCATTATAATTACCAAAATAGCTACCCTCTTTTCACCCCTGAGGGTTTTTCTGCCGACCAGTTTTTTCTTTTTTATTGCCGGGTTTTCTTATTATATTTACACATTCATCACCGCCCATCGTTTTTCAAATATGTCCGCCTTGCTATTGTCTACTTCTGTAATCATCTTCATGATGGGCTTAATCTCCGAACAGATTACCCAATTAAGATACGACCGCCATCAACCCCGGCCCAGGTCATGATTGTCCAGCAGCGTTAACTAATAAACAGTTGCTAATTTAGTTCCAAATGGAAAACTCTGCTACACTGTGCCAAGGTGAACGGGGTCATAATTTTGCCCGGATAGGCCCAATTTTAGCCCGGGACTTTTCGTAGGCTTAGCTGTGAGAGTTTAAAGTTTAGTTTGGGTTTCTGGTGATGAAATTTCGGGGTTACGGAAAGGCGTCCGGATGAAATTTTTCGTGCCTGCACCAGTTGGGATGGCCCGGGTAGACTCTCAAGGAGTTTTTCTAACATGGCAGCGGCTTGGGCATTTCTCCCCTGAACAGCAGAGCCTTTGCTTGCCAGTCCTAACAGAGGAGGGCGGTTGGGGCTTGCCCGCAAAATGATTCTCTGCAAGTTTCAGCGCATCGTTAACTTCATTATTCTGTTGCAGCCAGTGGGCCACCATAAGAGCGCTATTGAGAGATTGGGGCTCCAGCTGGACGGCCTTTTTCAACAATGGGCCGATTAATGGCTTCAACACGGGACAGTGTTTTTCAATATATTCGGCAAGTTTTCAAGCGGGTTTTAATTGAAAACCAGTCAAGGCGGCCGGATTTGGGTGCGTTATTGATTGACCTTTTCGCTATTTGCTTTCTGGTTCTTTCAGCAGCGAATCTTTTTTAATGGCAAGGGCCTTTGCCTTGGCAGGGGCTTTGGCCAGGTATATCCCGGCATTTTTGTGGTCCTTATCCTCAAGCAAAACGGTGGCCATTTTGGCGAAGATCGCCGCCGGTCCTTGCTTCAGATCAAGTTGGCGCCGGCCTTCTGGCTTGGTGGCGGCCTCAAACAGCATGGCTTCCATGGCGGCCAAGAGGAGAGGGGTATGGTCGGGATGATGGATTTTTATGCCAGTCCTTAAAGACTTGAGTGAATCACTGAATCTGCCGAGTTTCGCGTAGGCCATGGCCTGGTTGGCCATCAGCAAGGGGAAACTGTCAAGGTTGAGTTTTCCCGGCGGCCTGTTCCTGATTAATTTTTCGGCCTGATCCGCAGCCTCTTGGAATCTTTGCTGGGCAATAAAAATAGTGACGATGTTGTTGGCGGCATTGATGTATTCCTCGGATTGGCCTTGTCCCAGGGCGATGGCTTTTTGGAGGGTGGTCAGGGCCTCGTCGTGGCGACCAGCTTTGATCTGCTCCCTGCCCAGATTGGTATATGCCCTGGGCTTGAGCGGGGATTTAAGGGCAATATCTTCATAGAGGGTGATTTTGTCTTGCCAGGTATGGTTCCGGATAGAGGTGGCAATGGCCAGGGCGCAGCAGGTAATCATCATGCCCAGGAATAAGATTGTTTGCCGTTCTTTTTTGTTCTGGGCCGGCACCAAGCGGCTGCCCCAGTCCAGAAGAGCGACGATGACGATTATAAAGCCCAGTGAAGGCAGGTAGAGGCGATGCTCAAAAACCAGCTCCAGAGCGATAACGGATGATTCGATCAACAGGTTGAGGAGGAAGAACAAAATAGCAAAGGCGACCAGCGGATTTTGGCGGCGGTAGCGCAGGGCGGCAAAAAGCAGGCAGCCCAGGAATAAGCCGGCCAGGATAGTCGAGGCCGGATCAATTAAGGACTGTGAGACCGCAAAGTCATGGTCCAGATTGAGTCGGCCCGGCAGGGGCAGGGCGAGCAGGGCCAGGTAAAAGACCACCACCCGTAATTCTGTAAAAAGTCGTTCCTGCAGATTGAAATGGCGGCCCGCCTCGGCATAGCTGCCGGCAATGGTCGTCAGTTTGGCGGCGGCAAGAGGCAGGAGCAGTAAAAAGACCATGGCCAGTAGCAGCCAATGGCGGCGCCTGATCCTGGTCATTATCCTGCGGCCGAGGTCAGGGCTGATAAAAAACATCTCAACCATCAGAGCGACCAAGGGCAGGGTGGCGGTGTTCTCTTTGGAAAAGAAGGCGCCGAACATGGCCAGCAAGAAGACCAGCCAGCCGGTGGTTCGGGCCGGGCCTGACTGGCCGATCCGGGCCCAGACATAACCGGCCAGACTGGTAAAATAAAACAGCGCCGCCAGGGAGGCCATTCGCTGGACCAGATAGGTGACACAATTGGTTTGGATCGGATGGAGGGCCCATAAGGCGGCGACAACCAGGCTGAATTGGGTCGGAGTCAGCAGGATGAGGCTCTTTTTAGCAACGGCGGTATTAGTCAACCCCACAGCCAGCAGATAGACCGCCATGGTGGCCAGGATGTGAATCAGGATATTAGTTAGATGAAACTGGCTAATACTGCCCTGGCCGAGCAGGTGGTCGACCGCGAAGGAGAGCATCGGGATGAACCGGGTCCGGCCGAACCGGCCCGCTTGGACTTGTTTGAGCGAGGCGAAGGAGAGGTTGTCGATATAAACCGCCGGGTTGTCGATGAAGGTGGCCCGGTCATCGAGGACTGGCGGGGAGTTCAGGGTGTTGCTGTAGAGCAGGGCGGTGAAAAAGAGAACAAGCAGGAGCAGTAAATGGGGGGTGGTGGACGGTAGGTTTGGCAGATTTGCTTGATGTGGGTCGCGCATGTATTTCTTGGGCAAAAAATAATGTTGTCTGGTTGGCTGGAGCCGGAACAATTCAGCTTGGCGTCCTTAAAAAAAAGGCCGGGCCCTAAGGCCCGGCCTAAAACAGTTGTGAAAGAAACTAATTATTATTTTTCATCAATGCCGAGGGTAACGGCCATGGATCCAGCAACCGTACACCTTTCAATCTTGTTGTCAACAAAGATGGGCGTAGCAGTCAATATGTTCGAGTTATTACCGCCACCGGCGGTCGAATATAAAGCAGACAACTTGTGATCCAGGGCGACGCCGGCGGAATCGACTGGAGATTCCTTGAGGGTAAGTGTCAGGACGCCCGAGGGAAGACTTGGTGTGAACCACGTGGTGTCGGCATCTTTAATGAAAAGGTCAATTTCCTCACCAGCAGTGCCATCGGGGGTGGCGCTGTGGAAGGCGGTCCAGAGGCCGATATTGGTCTCGATCGAGTGCAGACCGGGGAAAATCAGGGCGGTAACTCGGGATTTCTGGATGTAGGTCATGTAGGCCGGGATGGCGACGGCGGCCAGGATGCCGATGATGGCGACAACGATCATCAGCTCGATCAGGGTGAAGCCCTTTTCTTTGTTCTGCTTTCTGAGGTGGTTTAACATATTCACTTCCTCCAACTAATTTTTTGGTTAACCAAACGCCTGACCGGACCTCCCAGCCAAGCATGAATTACAAAATTATCGTTAATATCGTAACACAGAACTGACAATCTTTAAAAGATTTTGTTCAGCCAGTTTGTTTACGACTGTTTTTTAATTGATGCAAAAGCTATGCCGGTTTGCGGAGTTGGGACGAGTAAAATCTTAACTAGCCGCTTATGTGGTGAAATTGGTTGGTTTTGTTCGGTGCTCTTTTTTTGAGAAGATAAAGAGGTGTGACAAAAAACGTCACAAAAAAGGGGGGAGGCGACAAAAAAACGTCAGGAAAGTGGTTGGGAGGAATTGCCGAAATATCGGTTGCCGGGCCTGGAACATTTGATGTGGTAAAGAAGTGGCTGGGGGACAGGGATTCGAACCCCGATAGGCAGAGTCAGAGTCTGCTGTCTTGCCATTAGACCATCCCCCAGCATGGGGTGTGAATTTGAAACCTTTTTTAGAAAAATCCGGGCTGCTTGTCAAGTAAAATAACCGTAAAGTTAATATCTGGCCCAAAAGGTAGAGGTTTCAGGGGTAGATAAAACAGCTGTGGAGGGTGGGTGCGATAACCGCAAAAAACCTCCGAGCTTTACGAAGGAGGAATGGAGCCCCGCAAAAAAACATATAATTAAGGACGAGGAAGGTGCTTTACTTAAAAAAAACAGCGTTACGAGATAAGCAGGCCGGCGTAACCGACGACCTGGTCGAGATCACCGCTGGTTTCTCCCGAGTCGCTGTAGCGGACCAGTTCAGCTTTTGAGGCGCCTAAGGCTTGGGCCGCGGCCAGGACTATGGTGGTCGGCATGATCCCGCACATGGTGATGCCCCGGCCGATTACGATTTCATAGAGCCCCTGTGGATCAAGGGCGGTTATGCGGTCAAGGGCCAGATGGTCCTTAATCGTTGCCGACTGCCGGGACTCATAATGGCTCATATCGGTGCTGGCGACCATCAGCACCGGTCGGCCTAATTCCTTAATGGCCTGGGCCAGGCCCTGGCCGGTAGCCCGGCATCCTTCAAAAGAAAGCCGGGAGACCACGATGGGGGCAAGCTTCAGGTTTGCTTGGCGGGCTTGCAGGAAGGGGACCTGGACCTCAAGTGAATGCTCGAAGCGGTGGGCCTCGTTATCAACGACGATGTCCGCTGCATATTTAAGAATGAGTTCGGATAAGGCCGGGTTCATCGAGACCGGCCCCATGGGCATCTCCCAGGTGCCTTCGTTCATCAGGGCCAGCGGGGCGCCATGGCCATGATGGTTTGGCCCCAGAATGATGACATCTTCGGGGATATTGACTCTGGCGAAAGTCTGGCCGGCCACACCGCCGGAGTAGATGTAACCGGCATGGGGGGATATAACCGCCAGGACATTCTGCCTTTTGGCCGGGGGTATTTCCGGCATGAGCTCTGAGACCATTGCGGCCAGAGCGTCTTTGTCGGCCGGATAAAACTGACCTGCTACTGCCGGAGACCTTAACATCTTGCACCTCCTTCCTTGATGGCGGGAGCGGTTCCTGTTCCACTGTCATGTCACTGCCGGGATGATAAAATATAAGGTACAAGATACAAGGTACAAGAAGCAAGGTGCGAGAGGGGTGAATTTATAGATTTGTGCCTTAATTCAATATTCGTTTTTTATTCGACGTTCGATGTTGGATGTTCGATCTTCATAATGATCCCCGGCACGATGGTCCGCCTGGCCTTTTGGAGAAACAATAACGCTCCCCTCTTGTCATTCGGAGTCTTCGCTTACCTCGAACGAAGTGAGAAGTCTGTCGTGATGCAAATACTGGTGGAACTTTGGGGGCTATCAGCTGACAGTCTTCCAGGTCGTGCCTTCACCACCGTCCTTCAACTCTATGCCTTTTTTCAGGAGCAGGTCGCGGATCTCGTCAGCTCTGGCCCAGTTTTTCTCCTGGCGGGCTTGGCGGCGTTGGGCGATTAAATCGTTGATCTCATCAGGAGATATCTGCAGGTTGGAGAGCTCGCCTTGCTGCTGATTTTTAAGGTATTCACTCGGCGGCTCGGTGAGGAGGCCCATTATTCGGCAAAGTTCCGTCATCTGTCTGGCGCCGTCTTGCAATAAAGTAACGTCGGCGGTTGCGGGTTTTATGTCCAGTTGCTGTCTGAGCCGGTTAAGGTCTTTGATCGTTTCAAAGATCAGCCCAAGGCCTTGGGCGGTATTGAAATCGTTATCCATCGCCTCGATAAAACGATCTTTCAAGCCACGGATCTTATCACCATCATTAGTTGAGATGTGTGCCGCTGTAGTAGCTGAACCTGAGAGTTCTTCAATAGCGGCTATGCAGCTGTAGATCCGTTCCAGACCCGCGGCCGAGTCTTTCAGCCCATTTTCAGAATAATCAAGGGGGCTCCGGTAGTGGCTTGAAAAAACGAAAAGCCGCAAGACTTCGGGGTGGTGGTCAGCCAGAACTTCCCGGATGGTCAGGAAATTATGCAGTGACTTGGACATCTTCTCGTCTTTGATCGTCACAAAGCCATGGTGGATCCAGTTGCGGGCAAAGGTGCAGCCGCTGGCTCCTTCGCTCTGGGCGATCTCGTTCTCGTGGTGGGGGAAAATCAGGTCCTTGCCGCCGCCGTGAATATCAAAGGTGTCGCCCAGGTACTTGCGGCTCATGGCCGAGCATTCAATGTGCCAGCCGGGACGGCCCGGTCCCCATGGGCTATTCCAGGTTGGTTCTCCTGGTTTACTAGCTTTCCAGAGGGCAAAATCCATGGGGTGGTCCTTGCTCTCGTTGATGGTAATTCGGGCTCCGGCCTGCATGTCTTCTATTCGTCGGCCCGAAAGTTTGCCGTAATCTGCCAACTTGCTAACCCGGTAGTAGACATCACCGTCAGCGGGATAGGCCATGCCCTTGTCAATCAGGCCCTGGATCATTTCGATAATTTCCGGCACGTGCTCAGTGGCCTTGGGTTCGATGTCGGGCTCGTCTACTTTGAGCTGCGCCATGTCCTCCCGGAATTTTTCGATAAATCTTTCTGATAATTCATCGCAGGTCGTGTTTTGTTCGGCGGCACGTTTGATGATCTTGTCGTCGATGTCAGTGAAATTACGGATGAATTAGACTTGGTAGCCACGGTATTTGAGATAGCGGACTATCATGTCGAAGACCAGTGCGGAACGGGCGTGGCCGATGTGACA
>DAOVJK010000169.1 GCA_030673265.1 Pseudomonadota bacterium
TAAAAATTTCCGGGGGGAGCCGCTTCGATTCTCGCAGATAAAAGCCCCCGCCTCACAGGCTTCGATTTCCTCAGACTTGTTTGTTTGAATGTGTTTTTCTCTACTACAGGAAAGGTACCAGGCTTGCGTTATTGCATTATTCTCCTGCTATCTCTGTGTGATATTGTTTGAGCAAGTCCCATATTCTTCCGATTGATCGGACTTCTTCTCCACATTGCGTACAATTCGACTGAGCGTACTCAAATCACGGTTAAAATGTTCAGCAAATTCAGTCAATGGAGCTGCTTTGTAGAAGTTAAGCGGTGTTGGTGTAGTAAACACCCGGATTTCACAATGTTTTACTGAATAATTCCAGCTATTTAGACTTTTTATACAGGCTCAATGGTTGGCATCAGCGCTGCAAAGAAAGAGCGTCAGGCTTCATTAATATTCTGTCTCTGGGCGATCAGAGCGCCTGTTCTTAGTGCGGCCCTCAATGAAACCCATGCCGTCATTATTAATAAATTTGCATTGCCCATTATCTTCTTGAGAGAGTTCTTCTCTTCATCAGTAATCATATATGGGCTGCCAATAACTAGAAGCATGTATCTTACTTGCTGTTTTTCTACTGCATCTAATTTTGCCAAGCCTTGCAGATGGGCATCAACCCAACTTGCGCTGAGACCAGCATCACCCCCCTGCCATTTTGACAAAAAAGAATCGATAAAGACCATCATGGATTCAGTTAAGACTTGGCTGACCTTGCTATCTGTAACTGCCTGGAATTGTGCGAATGCGATTCTGGTGTTGTCCTGGTCAGCCCATTCAGGCCCCCCAGCCATGGGCACATTACTTAATTTGCTCGTACCCATTTTTTTGGACCGTTTATCGTTAAGTCCCATGCACAAACGCATGGGCGGCATAATAAGCGGCACCAGCCATTTCAATGATTTAGGGACGAAAGAATCACCAAGATATATGGCGACCATTCTAGTTAGGTAATGGAAATAGACGGCAGTCCCAATAATTTCTGCTTGGAATGTTTTTGGGAATGGAGGTGAAGTCTGCTCGTTTTCCGGCAAATAGCAGGAACTGGCCCACATTTTCAGCTTTTCAGAATCCCACGACCCAAAAAGACCATCAACCAGAGGCTGTTTCTTTCCTCCTGGCGCGTAAACATCAAACATCATTGAATGAGCGCCGACACAATATGGGCATTGATTGGCCTCTGAGGCGCCACTCGCAACTGCCTCCTTGAAGTAGCGTGGGACTCTTCCAACCACCAGCGTTTCTCGTAAGCAAGCCCAGCTTGCGGCAAAAAGATCTCGATCATATTTATGTATTGATAGCGGAGGGGGAACCATGCCGAAATCAAGGACTGCCTGTAATTTTGTCTTTAACATAATGCCCTCGTTTTCTTGAGAATATCTGAAGTCGGTGGGATTCCTCTTTTTTCGTAAACATCCACAGCTAGGTAGTAAATATTACCACTACAATCTTCGGGATTTCCGCATGCAAGGGACACCTAAATTCCGCAATTACGGGACCACTTTACTTAATTATTCACCCCGTCAATTGGTATTATGGCCCATGATTAAATTTAAGAAACGGCCTGGCCCCCTTTTAAATTGTTAAGGAGCTGTCCCAGCCCGGTCTGCACATGGGATAAATTTTGCGTTGTCACCTTCAAACACTCATGGCGTTTGTAAGGTAGATATACAAAAACAACTGATATGGCGCAGTAACAATATCAGCTATAATACTAAATGGATAGAGCAGGTACGCTGACGGTTTTCGTTTTCTTATTGCTGGAATTTGCACGGGAATAAATTTATCTTCCTTGCCAAGCGACATAAGCACCAATTCATCCGGCTGGGATGCATCATAGTCCAATATCCACGATGAAGGTTTGACAGTTGTTAGTCCAGAACGGCTGGAAAGATTTGTTACAGGAATAAGCTCGTAGGGCCCACTGTCATTTCCAGGGCAGACCGTTAAACGATCTGTTGAAAATACGGGGTCTTCTGCTTCTACCCCCTTGGTCAAAGATTCGGTGATATCTACAGTAAAACACTTTTGCTTTCGTTGATTGTCTCGCCCGTTGAAGATGTCCAGGGCAACAACCAGGTCATTGTTCGTGGGGTTAAAATAGGCTTGGGAAACTCGACTGGGGTGGAAAAGCCGAAACGTATCGCCCTCACCCATCCGCGTCACACCCTTGGTCGCACAGCCGGATAGCAGTAAAGAAGCTAAAATAATATAAAGATACTGTTTCATCTCTCACCTTAATTGTTAAAGGAATAAATAACCCGGCTGCCGCGAACACCATACCCCATTATTATTTTTGGGGGTCCCTGCCCTGCTGGGCCAACCAGATGGTCCGGAAACTGTCTCTGGCCCCCGGATCGGCAATCGCGGCGATCATCTTCTCAAAGTCAGCAAGCTTCTGCGGATCCGGATCCGGTTTGACCGATGGCTTCTGGTTGATCTCTTTCTTCTCTGCTAAAATGGACCGGATAGTAGTGACCAGATTGAAACGGATATCACTGACCTCAACATCACCGGCAAGACGCTCATTGATGACCTGGCGGAGATGTTCCTTCATTAAATGCAGTTGCTGCATCCAAATCGAGTCGGTCACATTCACCCAGAGGACCTTGCCCCTGATCAGTTTGGGCTGGGCGTGGGCGGCGATATCAATGCCCACCGCCTCACTCCAGAACTCAAAAATCCGGTTACGGTCGAGGTGCTGCTGCCAGTTCCGGTTCGCGAACAATTCACCCAGCAAACTATCAATCTTGACAATCTTCTTTTCTCTGGTCATTCAGGTAAACAACCTTTCCTTTTATCGATTTTAAAAAATCAGGATAGCATTTTCGGAACCATAATAAAACATGGGTGCAATTAAAAAAACAGTTCTTGCTCCGCCATCAATAAAACATTATATAGTTGCCACCTGAACACAGAACCATTTGTACTTACGCACTAACTTGAAACCAACAGCATACAGGTTCATCTATGGGATTTCGTTGCGGGATCGTCGGCCTGCCCAATGTCGGCAAATCAACCATTTTCAATGCCATGACCTCGGCCGGGATAGAATCGGCCAATTACCCCTTCTGCACCATTGAGCCGAACGTCGGTATGGTGCCGGTCAATGACCCGCGTCTCGACATTTTGTCCGAACTGGCCAAGACCCAGAAAAAGGTCTGCGCCCAGATGGAGTTTGTCGATATCGCCGGATTGGTCAGCGGCGCCAGCAAAGGCGAGGGATTGGGCAACCAGTTTCTCGCCCATATCCGCCAGGTAGATGCCATTGCCCACGTGGTCCGCTGCTTTGAAGATACCAATATCGTCCACGTTGAAGACAGCATCGATCCGATCCGTGATCGAGAGGTGATTAACACCGAACTGATCCTGGCCGATATGGACACCGTCGCCCGCAGGATCGATAAGACCGCCGGTCGCGCCCGCGTCGGCGACAAAGCCTGTCAGGCCCAGATGGTGGTTTTGGAAAAACTGGAGAAACTCCTGAACGATGGCAACCCGGCCCGCCAATTAGAAGTTGACGAAAGCAGTCGGGGACTTCTCAAAGAACTCTGCCTGCTCAGCGCCAAACCGGTCTTGTATGTGGCCAACGTCAAGGAAGAAGACATCGCCACCGGTAACAAGTGGGTAGACGAACTTAAGGAGGCCGCCAAGGAAGATAATGCCCCGGTGGTTGTGATCTCCGGCGCTATCGAAGAGGAACTCAGCGGCATGCCCGCTGACGAGCGGCAGGAGTTTCTGGCCGACATGGGCATGGAAGAATCAGGCCTCAACCGGCTGGTCATGGCCGGCTACAAGCTCCTCGGCCTGATCAATTATTTCACGGTCGGCGAGAAAGAGACCCGGGCCTGGACCGTCAAAAAAGGCGCCACCGCCCCCCAGGCCGCCGGGGTGATCCACACCGATTTCGAACGGGGCTTTATCAGGGCCGAGGTCACTGCCTACAAGGATTTCGTGGAGTGCGACGGCGAAGCAGGCGCCAAGGAAAAAGGGGTCTGGCGCCTGGAAGGCAAAGAATATATTGTTAAGGACGGCGATTGTATGAATTTTCGATTCAACGTCTGACCGAAATCTCTCAAACGGTGAGAGGAAGAGATCGTCCCCTTGAGTAATCACGTCAATTTAATTATAATTTTGTAATTTCTTAATTCCCTAAAGATCAGGCTTAAATATGCTCACGACCAATAAAGACAAACTGGTCTGCCAGTCGGTGATTGGCGAGATCACTTCACCGTTGGGCGGCGTAAACCCCTACCGGATCAGCCCCGACGGCACCGCCGATATCTACCCGGGCGTTGGCGGCATCACCTACAATTTACGGATAGGCGACCAGGCTGGCGGCCTGTTCGCCGACCATGTCGAGCCAGGGGTCAGCCTCAGTAATTTCACCAAGGTCGGCGGTCAGGATGGACCCAACCGGGCCTTAAACCAGTTTTCCTGCGCCGGCAATGTCGCCAAAATCATCTCCGGCGAGGCCAAGGGTGAAACCGGTCGGGTCACCGGCAAACATGGCGGCATCGAGCATGTTCTGCTTGATTTTGAACCAGAAATTCTCGAAGAGCTGGCCATCGGCGACAAGATCCAGATTAAGGCCCACGGTTGCGGCCTGCAGATCAGCGGCTCACCGGTCAAAACCATGAACCTCGATCCCGCCCTGTTTGAGGTCATACCGATCAAAGAATTGGCTGGCGGCAAACTGGAAGTCCCGGTTACCCACCTGATTCCGGCCCGGATCATGGGTTCCGGCATCGGTTCCAGTCACAGCCAGAGCGGCGACTATGATATCCAGCTTTTTGACGAGGTAACGATCAAGGAATACGGCCTCGACGATCTGCGTCTGGGCGACTTTGTGGCCATCATCGATGCTGACGCGACCTTTGGCCGGATCTACAAGACCGGCGGAGTGGTTGTCGGGGTTATCGTCCACTCCGACTGTGTCTTGGCCGGTCACGGTCCGGGGGTTATGGTGACCATGTCATCCCGGGACGGCCTGATCGTGCCCAAAATAGATCCTGAAGCTAATCTGAAAAATTATTTCGGCAAAATATAGCAGAGGTAACGACCGTGAGCGACAAACAACGACTTAAAGAGATCATTCTGGATAAATCATACCGTCAGGGTAAATTTAAACTGTCATCGGGTCTGGAGTCCGATTTCTATATCGACGGCAAGCAGACCACCCTCTCCGCCGAAGGGGCCTACCTCTGCGGCAAAGAGATTTTTGCCCTGATCAAAGACAATCCTGAGCCAATCAGTTCAGTCGGCGGCATGACCCTGGGAGCAGACCCGCTGGTAACAGCCGCTTCCATGGTCAGTTTCCTTGAGAACCAACCAATCCCGGCCTTTATCGTCAGAAAAGAATCAAAGGGCCACGGCACCGAACAATACATCGAGGGCCTGAGAAACATGGAGGCAGGCTCCACCGTTGCCCTCCTGGAAGACGTAGTGACCACCGGCGGCACTCTGCTGGAGGTGATTGAACGGGTTGAGGCCCAGGGTTTCAAGGTCGGTCTGATTGTTACCGTGGTTGATCGTCAGGAAGGCGGCGCCGAAAACCTGGCCAAGGCGGGCTATCCGATGAAGGCGATCTTTACCCGTGAAGAGTTGCTACGCTAAGATGGCGTCGTAAAAAATCCGATCTACGGCGTCGTAGCGCATTTTTGTTCGTTCGGCATACTGAAGTATAGCCTCACTCACAAAAGTACACCACTCCTCGGAGTCTACGCTTACCTGTTTATCGAAATTTTTACTTAGCCATCCCTAAATTGCTTATGCCCCTTGGGTATTTTTTAAGAGAACAGCAAACTGACAAGAAAAAATTCGCTATGATGGAATGCAAGAAATGCCAGGGCAGGCTAGAGATTTTACGGGCCTGCTGGAAGATCAGGATGAAGTGCCAGAAATGCGGCACCGAGTTTCAAATCCATGAAGTATCGGATCAGCTCGACGCCGAGACCGAGGCCCTCCTGGAGAGCTACCCTTCGATTATTTACGATTAGGATATGAAAAAAGAATGAAAGATGAACATCGAACATTCAACATCGAATTTTTAATGTGGTACTTTCATTAATCAGATAGAGCGAAGCGGCTTCCTTATTCGATGTTCATTCTGGTACTCTCGTAATCAAATGGAGCGAAACATATTCCTTATTCGCTAATCAACCCCGCACACGCACATCTATACCGCCAAAACATTAAAGCACTATTTTTTGTTCTTTTCAGTCGTTTTTATACTCGTCACGAAAATCTTAATTAACTCCTCTGTTTCCTTTAGAATATCATCCAGTAATTCAGGTTTATTAAGGAGCGATACCTGCTGAATAGGTTTCAACCATCTTTCAGACTCTCTAACCCGCATATTTCACCAGTCGAGATACCCGATTGCGAAACGCTCGATAGGCAAAGTATGATGTTTTCAGCCGGTAAGCGGCCAGAGGGAGACTCCGATACTTTAGTCTGCTGAAAGCCTTATCCAGCAGATTCTGGACAATACCCCCCTGAGGGGTGCTATACGGATATATCGGCTGACCTGCAGGGTGAGTAGTTTCGAAGTCTGCGCTATCTGAAAAACAAACCATGCATTTCATTTGGTACAAACTGTGACCTTGATATTCCACAGCAAACTAAAGGTTTAACACTGAAGTACAACCAGTTAAGATGACTTTTAAAAAATACTCATGCAATATGCGGGCTAAGTTCCTTCAATGAAA
>DAOVJK010000050.1 GCA_030673265.1 Pseudomonadota bacterium
CTGTGAATAGCGTCTCATCTGTGCTCCTTTGACTTGGTCGTCTAAATGGTACAGATGCTATCGCAGCTTGCCCATTTACACAAACATTACAAAGTTGCACTTAAGAATTGAATTCAGGTGATGTGTAAAATGACCTAATTAAAGAAAGGAATTTGGTCACATCGTAAATATTGATGATTCCTTGCCGACATCATAAGTTTGGACAGATTTATGATGTTTACTGATAATATTCAATTCTAGATCTAACTTAAAATCAAACTTGTACGCTTACTATTAGTCAAATTTGGAACAGGGTGGGGTGGTAAAGTTGGTGGCTTTTCTGGTGGCTTTTTATCCTGGAAAGTCGTTTTAAATGGCTTAAAATGCACGTAAACTCGGAGAATGTGCGCCTGGATAGATCTTTCACGCCGGCAACGCGGGTTCGAATCCCACAGGGGACGCCATTTAAATTTCATAGGGAACCAGGCACTTAGACTGGTTCCCTATTTTTTTGTTTTTTGCCTGATGGCTCCTGATTGATCTTTTGGATTTTTTCTTTTGTCCTACCTCCCATTCGGTTGCTTCCTTTCTTGTCGGAAAAGTCTTTCGCCTGGTCTGATCGTTCAATCTTATCTGGGCAAACTATTCCCCTTGCGCTTGAATGGCATCGTTGTGTCCTCCTTGCAAAAAAACGATAGACCTTAGCGAAGCGCACACCTCCGAGTTCTCGGTAATACTTTCGGACGGTAGAGGAGAAAATTTCATGTGACCGGCCACTTCCTGGACTGCCATTGCATGGCCTCGTTGTTCTTCAAAAATTGTCATTTCGTGTCTAAGGATGTGATTGTTATATTGACAAACCTTATCCGTGTATTTATATGTCTTATTCCTACTACATATAATGAAAAGGGATGTAATGAGTGACAACAGAACAGGCTGTCTAGAATGCTCTTCTCTATTCACGACCCAGTTAAAATGCGTTAAGTGTGGTAAAATCTACTGCGATCAATGTAAAGTCAATTCAATTGGAGATTTAACTTCAGGCAGATTTGTGATGAGATTTTTCTGCCCTAACTGTGATAATGATCTTTGTGAAGTTGCCTAACCGCATAAGTTCATATCCTAGAATTAGCTGCCGCTTCTTTTCGAGAACCCCTCGCTCCTTTCCTGGACGGCTGGGCCAGATTTTTTTACCCGCAATGTAAAATTTTATTCCTCTGGTTAATGCAATTTCCCACCAATTTCTTCCCCCATTACCTTATAAAAATTGTGCTATCATAAAAATATGAGCCTTGTAAAGATTGTCTCCGGATGCCTGTTGGTTGCGGTTGTTGTTTATTGGTTGATCCCTTCCTCCTATGAAATAAGAAACGCTGTCCCCATCGGTAAGACTATTGTCTGTTTTGGTGATAGCTTGACCGCTGGAATTGGTGCTGCCCCGGGGATGGATTATCCTGCCCGGTTGTCGCGGCTTATTGGTATGGAAGTCATCAATGCCGGGGTGGCGGGTGATACCACCGCTCGGGCTTTAGATCGCCTTGAAGTGGTCCTCGAATTGCAACCACGGATCGTTATGATAACTCTGGGAGGTAATGACCTCAAAAACGAGGTGGAGCGAGAGGTTGCTTTTAAAAATCTTGAAGAGATTGTCGGCAGATTTCAGGATAATGGCGCTTTGGTCGTTATCGGCGGGCTGAATGTCCCGTTCTGGGGGCGGGGATTCGGTGACGCGTACCAAGAGTTGGCTGAAAAAACCGGCTCTGTTTTCGTGGTGGACATTTTACAGGGTATTTTGGGAAAACCGGATCTGATGAGTGACCGTATCCATCCAAACAGTGAGGGTTATGCGGTTATGGCGCAATATTTCTACAAAGCCATTCGCCCGTATCTCTGATTGGTACCCGGCAATTTCCAGGATCAAGGGAATTGGTCGCTCTGGCTTGCAGCATTATTATTAAGTTCGAATTATTTTTAATAATTTATGGCGCAGTTGGTCAAGTTGGCAGGCGGCAAGTCGTGCAGCCAGGGATGATAAGGTTGGCGTTACAGCGGCTCGGTTTCGTGTTTGTAATTGGGCCAGATTGCGCCAAACATCCGGCATCTTATCGAGGCGGCGGAGCATGCCTCCGTCGTCATCTTCCGCGAGATAGATGACCCGGCCAATTCCCGCGAGCAGCAGGCGGGTGAAACACATGGGACAGGGCTCAAGGGATACCAGGATGGTAAGTTTGCTGCGGTCACCGTAAACGGGGAATTGTTCTTCAAAGAGGTTCAACACCACCATTTCAGCATGCCGGTCTGAAAAGAAGCCGTTTTGAAAAACTTCATTGCGGCCCTCGGCCAGTATTTGCTTCTTGTTGTCGAACAACACGGCTCCGACTCCGTAACAGCCGTTTTTAAGCGCTGCCAGGGCAAGTTCACAGCAACGATATCCGAGCCGGTCATCTTGGTAATCCTTGTTCAGCTGGTAGATATCGAGGTCTTTTTGTAATTCCTGCGGGACCTTCATGCTCCCATTTAACTTTTAATCAGGGTGAAAAGTAAAGCGATCGATCGATATAACTTGTAAAAGAGAGTCTCCGGACACTAAATTTTGGTTGATGTTGCGCAGATATTTATCTGAATTAGAAGGAGGGCAAGAAATGAAATTGAAAATGGTAATTGTAGCGTTAATGGCTTTGGGGCTGATAATCGCTCCGGCCCATGCCAAGAAGGGCAAGAACAAGTCCCTGCCGCCTGGTTTGCAGAAGAAGGTAGAGCGGGGCAAGTCCCTGCCGCCCGGTTGGCAGAAAAAGTTGTCTAAGGGCCAAGTTGTTGATCGGGAGGTCTATGCCGGGGGTAAAGTAATAGTGCCCCTTGATCCCCTGGGGATTGTAACCATCAAAATCGATGATAAGATCTTGCGGGTCATGGAGAAAAGCCGGAGGATAGTTGATATCCTCCACGAATAAACGATCGATTTTTTATTGAATCGGTAGAGTCCTCCTCAAAATCCCTAAAGGTGCATTTTGGGGAAATTGAGGGGGATGTGGTGCCTTTAATCGTCGAGATCGATCTGGAAATTACTGATCTCGGTTAGCAAATTATCAAATTCAGCCTCGATATCGGCTAGTAGCTGAAGATTGTCTGCAGTGTTGCCTTGTTCGGCGGTATGCTCCAGCGTCCTGATTGCCTCCAGAAAACGTCCGGCCCCCAGAGTGGCTGCCCCCCCCGCCAGATTATGGGTCAGAGAGTGAATCGTTTTGCTATCGTCCTGGGCGATGGCTGCCCGTAATTCCTTAAGGGTTGTGGCGGTGCTGTCCTTGAACATGCCAATAAACGTTCGACTGAGCTTTTTGTTGTTACGGAACTTATTTTTCAGCACTTGATGGTCAAGGAAAGATTGCGACTCGTCGCTCCCGGCTGGTTTTAGATCGGTTGGCTTTGTTGCGGTAACGTCGGGTTGGGAAAGCCTGGTCTTGATCAGTTCGGCCAGATTCTGTGGTTTAACAGGTTTGGAAAGAAAGTCATCCATGCCGGCTTCAATGCATTTTGCACGCTCTCCTTCAAGGGCATGGGCGGTCATGGCAATGATTGGCAGATTGCCTTTTTTGCGCAGGTCCTCATCCTCGTTATTTTTCCATGTCCTGATTCGGCGCGTGGCTTCGTAGCCGTCCATCACTGGCATTTCGCAATCCATGATTATCAGGTCAAAAGGCATGTTTTGCAGTGATTCGAGAGCTTCCTGGCCGTTGGCGGCTATTTCAGTCCGGTAGCCCAGTTTCTCAAGAATAGTCATGGTAACTTTCTGGTTGATGACGTTGTCTTCTACCACCAGAATCCGTATTTCCTGTTTGCGGTTTTCAGCAAGGGAATGCCTGGTGATCAGGGTACCGACTGGTGGCTTGTCCGACTGACTGCCATGCACCACGACTTCCAGGCATTCTTTCAGGACAGTCTCTTTTATCGGTTTGTAGAGGTAGGCGGCAAATCCCTTTGCGGCCAAGCGGGCTGCATCACCGCGACTGCCGATGGAGGTCATCATGATCAGCTTGGTGGCGCTGATTTGCGGGTCTTGCTTGATTGCGGTGCCCAGTGCCTCACCGTTCATTTCCGGCATTTGTATGTCAAGGATAGCCAGATCGAAAGGCTGCCCTGCTTTTGCCGCCCCACGCAAGATCTCCAGGGCGGTTTCGCCGTTGGCAGCTTCAACAACCTTTTGGCAGCCCCAGGTCTGGGCCACTTTTTTCAGATACAAGCGGTTGGTGGCATTATCGTCCACGGCCAGTAGTTGGCAATGACTAAGATCCAGAGAAGTTTGTGGTTCTGCGGCAGTTTCCCGGTCGGTTTGGGGCTGTTTGCGGAATTTGGCGGTAAACCAGAAAGTTGCACCATGGTCGGGGGTGCTGTTGACGCCGATATTGCCGCCCATCATCTCGGCGAGCTGTTTGGAAATGGAAAGACCAAGACCGGTGCCGCCATATCTTCTGGTGGTGGAGGAATCAGCCTGGGTGAAGGGGGTGAAAAGAGATGGATGTAGGGCCCGCGGGATGCCGATCCCGGTATCTTTGACTGTGAAACATAATACAACTTCAGTGCCCAGATCCTCCTTAAGGGATACGATAATGGAAACTTCGCCCTGTTCCGTGAATTTTATGGCGTTGTTGATCAAATTGATAACAATCTGCCGCAGTCGGCCGGGGTCGCCGATGAGTAGAGAGGGCACTTCCGGTTCGATCTGGCAGATGAGTTCCAAGCCTTTCTGGTGGGCCCGAAAGGCCAGGATGTCGCTGGAGTCTCCCACGGTGTGGCGTAGGTCGAAGTTGTATCCCTCCAGATCAAGTTGGCCAGCCTCAATCTTGGAAAAGTCGAGGATGTTGTTGATGATGGCCAGCAACGCATCAGCGCTGGTCCGGACAGTTTCTGTGAACTCACGCTGTTCCGGCTGGAGATCGGTGTCGAGGAGCAGGCCGGTCATGCCCATGATGCCGTTCATCGGGGTGCGGATCTCGTGACTCATATTGGCAAGGAACTGACTTTTGGCCTGGTTGGCTGATTCGGCAGCGTCGCGGGCGACTCGCATTTCCTCGGCCCTTTTTTTGCTAGTGATATTGGTCAGCATGCCGTCCAGATAGAGGATTTCGCCCTTGTCGTTGCAGGTGGCGTTGGAGTTGATTGAGACATCAACGATGGTTTTATCTTTTTTGTACATCTGTGCTTCGCAGTTTGTGCAAGAACCGCTTAGTTCAAGTTCCTGGCTAAGTTCTTTTCTCCTTGCCGATGAAACGAACATCGTTCTGATGTTGGGGCTGTTGGCGATCAGTTCTGCCGGGGAAGAATAATTAAATATGTCGGCCAGGGTCTGGTTGGCCAGAAGGATGTTGCCGAGGGGGGTCGTCCTGAAAATGCCTTCATTGGCATTCTCGAAGATGGTTTGGTACTGCTTTTCGGCTTCGGCGGTCTGGGCTTTCATGATATTTAGCCGGTTAGCCAGGGCCAGAGCCAGCAGGAGCACGGTCAGGGCAGCTCCATATTGGGGGCCGTAAAGGGTGAAAAAATTGGCTGGCAATATTCCGAAGGCCCGCAGGGCGCTGATAATGACCCCGCCGTAGAACATTGACCAGGCCAGCAAGAAATAACGGGCTGGGCGATACTTCTGTCTGAGGCAGAGGATGCCGCTGAAAAGACTGGCCAGCATTAAGAGCAAGGCCAAAAGGGCGCTGGTTTTGATCGCTATGGGGTAATGCCCCGTCAGGGTGGCAGCCACCGGGAAAAGACACAGGAAATTAAGGGTGGTTATGAGCTTGTCAAACCTGGGGATATTTTTTTGGGTGACCAGGAACGATCTGGTGAACATGCCAACGCCAAGGGCTGAAAAAGCCACGAAAATTGGGACGGAGTAGTTGTTCCACCAGACCAGGGTCGGCCAGAGATATTCATAGGCCGTGCCATTCATCGCCACCTGGTAGAGGCCGAAATTGATGATGAAGAACAGGTAGTAAAAGTAATTTTTATCGCGGAGTGTGCCCCACATCAGAAGGCTGTAGAGGCTCATCATTATAATGAAACCGTGGTACAGGCCAAGCCCGAATTGGTCGTTGTGGTCTTTGTCCACAAAGGCTGCGCCGGACCAGAGGGTCATGATGATATTCATGGTGCTCTCGGTCTCAAACCGGAGGTATATTGGCGTGTTGTCCGGTAGGGAGGCAGGGATGGTGAACAGTAAATTGCGGTGCTTGATCTCCCGATCGGCGAAAGGTCGCATGTCGCCGACTGTTTTCTTCAGATATGTTCCGTCAGCCGTAGGCAGGTATATATTGATATTGTCAAAAAGCGGGTAGCCTATTTCCAGCAGCCAGTGATCTATACCACTCCTGTCCCCGCTTAAAGAGAAGTGAACCCAGTAAGTCGATGAGGTGAAACCGAAGTTGGGATTTTCCTGGTGGCTTGTGGTGAATCTGGCGGCAACTGGTTCTGCCCTGACCTGTTCGAAGGTAAGAGTCCCATCCTGGTCTTCTAAAATATCAAGATGTTTGCCCAGGGGGTATGATGTGATGTTTTTTTGGATCAGGACCGGGGGGGCACCGCTTGCCGGTATTGCCTGGTGTAACATGAAAAAAGTAAAGCTTAGAAAAATTAATAGTGCTCTAGGTGCTAACATTAGGCATTCCCATTAGATTTTTTCAGGGCAACGAAGAAGAGACCTTGCAACATGTTCTGGCAGGATATCCTTCGGTCTGTTGTTTGATTTGACCTTAGGACACTGATGATATTCCCTTTAGTTGAATCGTGCAAATAGTTAAATTCCGTAGAAATACAAGCAAACTTAAGAGAAATGTTTTGCTTAGCCGGGTTTTTAGAGTAAAAATTAATGGGAGTTTATTGTCTGACGGGTGTTTTTTGGTTAGGTATAGTTGTGCGTGGTGGGTTTATCACTAAAATCAACAAATAGATCAATTGATTTATGAAAAATAAATTAGCTATACCTGCTTTATCCTCTGGTGGTGAGCAAGAAGATGTTCTGGCGCCGCCCCTTGACGTTGAAGGCTGCGTAAATATGCTTGGCGGTGACCGAGCCATGCTCCAAGAGCTTCTCCTGGAGTTCCTGGCCCAGCTCGATATGCAGGTTAAGGCCATTACTGCCGCTTTAGCGGAGGCTAATTCAGGTGTGGTCTGTCAGGTTGCCCATTCCATTAAAGGTGGGGCGGCCGTTCTGTCTGCGCACTCCTTAATGAGTGCTGCTGCGTTTCTCGAAGAGCTCGGTAAATCAGGAGATTTGCCTGAAGGGGAGGATAGTTTACTGATGTTGGAAAGAGAAGTTGCCCGGTTACGTTGCTATTGCAAGGGGGTGGCGAATAATGATGCTTAATTATCTGAGATCTATCGAGAATAAGAATCTTTACTATTTAAATAATAGTGGGATTTTGATAGGCTGCTGATTTTAGCAGATTTGTTCGATAATCGAAATTAGGTCTGGAGCTCAGCTTGTGACAAGTATTGTAATTGTTGAAGATCACCCACTGGTACTGGAAGCGGTTAAACAGCTTTTCAGTGGCAACGAGAGGATGACGGTCGTCGGTGAGGCTCATTCTGGTGAGATAGCGCTCGATATGATCCGTGACTTGAAGCCTGATGTCGTGATTCTGGACATATCTCTGCCGGATATAAATGGTCTCGATCTGTGCCCGCTGTTTCTGGATGTTGCTCCGGGAACAAAGGTTGTTTTTTTCTCGATGCACGAGGAAGTCTCCTATATTCACCGGGCCCTTAGCAGCGGGGCTATTGGTTATGTCTTGAAGTCGGCCCCGGTGAGCTGCCTGATTGCCGCTGTTGAGCATGTTCGAGACGGCAAATATTATTTGAGTCCTGAGGTTAATCAGACGGTCGTTAAAAGTTTCCTGGGTGGGGAGTACGATCTCGGTAAAGCCAAGGGGAAACTTGGCCCCGCTCCATTGCCCGGCGGTTTGAGTGCCAGGGAATTCCAGGTTTTGCAGTTGGTCCTTGATGGCTCGACCAATAAAAGAATAGCTGATTTACTATGTCTTAGCCCCAAGACTATTGAGAAGCACCGGGCCAATATTATGGAAAAGGCCAAATCCCGGACCCCGATGGATCTTTTCCGGTTTGCGGTGAAAAATAAGGTCATTGACCCCGGTTGCTGGTAGGACTTTGCAAAACCGGTTGCTTTATGCTGCCCGTGTCCCCTTCATCTAGTTCCCAATTTGCCAGTTGTCGTGCTGTTGCTGCTCAGGCTGGTCGCACCAGTTTCATTCTGCCGTATTTCTGATTTAGTAGAGCGATCAAGTCTTCTTGAAATAATAATATCGGAGTCTGTCGGGTGAGTCTGAAGTCTACACATCTCTGATACTCCGGTATTATGGTGAAAGACGAGGGAATCGGTTATTCTGGCTCCTGGTTTCGGGCATCAGTATAGAGGTGGTTGGGAGTAGTAAGAAAACCACAGTAGTTTAACAACAGACTATAGCTCGGGAAATTTAGTAACTAAAAGAGGATTGGCAATGGGTTTACAGGAAAAGATCAGGACCGACTTGAAAGAGGCTATGTTGAGTAAAGACACGGCCCGGATTTCCACTCTGCGGATAATTATGGGAGAATTTGCCCGGCAGACCAAGAAGGAGTTAACCGACAAGGAAGTCCAGGGCGTGATTCGTCAGCTGGTTAAATCAGAAGCGGAAATGTTGACCATTAGCGGGGCAGAGAGTTCTGATTACATGGAGATTTTAGAAAGTTACCTGCCTAAGCAGCCAACCGAGGCGGAGATTCGGGCTTGGATAACCGATAATATTAATATTGGCGATTTTGCCAACAAGATGCAGGCCATGAAACCGATCATGACCAATTTTGGTGGCGCGGCCGATGGTAATTTGGTTCGTAAGATCCTGGAGAGCCTTTAACGCGAAAGTGAAGGTGTTGGGGGCGGCGAAAACTTCGATATACGCCCCTGAAAATAAGCGAAGATTGCAAGTGGTCTTGGGGGGGCGAGGCCGTAGAGTATGATCGCGAGGCCCCCTTGTTCTTTGCAAAGTTTGCGCTTAGCTGCCGATGCCTCAATCTTTGAAGCGGGCCGCCAACCTGGTTACCGCCATTGCATAGCGGTTTGAGTTATTCCACTTGGTTATGGCCTGGAAATTTGGATAGCCAGCCAGGTATCGCATGGTGCCGTTTTTCTGTTCAAGGCCGACGATGGTCACCTCTCGATCACCTGGGGGCGGGATCATCGGTACTTTCTGGGTAGCCATGACCTCCCGCCAGGGTAGGAGTCCTTTTCTGCCTTTTTTGTAAGCCTCTTTTAGTTTCTCCCCTTGCAATTCCTTGCCGATATCCAGGTAGATGGGCGCCTCGAAAGTCCATTTGTAGCGGTGCAGATAGTTGGCGATGCTGGCCAGGATGTCCGGAATTGAAGCCCAGACATCCCGCCGATTGTCATTGTCGAAATCTACTGCATATTCACGGAAACTGGAGGGGATAAACTGGGTTTGGCCGAAGGCGCCTCCGTAAGAACCGGTGATCCCTTTGGGATCGATCTTGTTTTCGCGGCAGAGCAGGAGGTAGCTGATCAACTGCTCGCGGTAAAAGGCGCTCCGGCGCGGGTAGGCATCGAACATGGTGTTAAGGGTCCTAAACATATTAAACGCCCCCTTATGTTTGCCGTATCTGCTTTCAATGCCCCAGATGGCTACCACGATTTCCCGCTCCACGCCCAGCTCTTTTTCGATTCTGTCCAGGAGTTTTCGATGTTTTTTTAGTTTCTTGCGGCCTTCGTTGATGGTTTTGGCAGTGATGAAACGAGGGTAATATTCGTACCATGGCCGTGCCTCCCATTGCTTGTCCATGAGTTCCAAGGTACGCCGCAGGATGGCGACTTCTTTAAAGAGTTTGTCCAGTTCCTGGCGACTGAAACCGTGTTTTTCCTGGAGTTCAGTGAAAAGTTTCTGATAACGCGAACTGGTGAGACTGATAAGTTGGCCGTCTTCAACCAGATCCGCCGCCAGAGGTTTGGTTTTAGCCGGGGCGGCGCTGGCAGTTCCGGCGATAAGTGGCAGGATCAGAAGGGCCGCAAGCAGTAGAGAGAAAAGTTGCCTGGTTGTCGTGTTTGTCATTTTGTCTTTTATCATCCAAAAACCTTGTCAAAAGTGGTTATAAATTCATTCAGCATCTCAGTCGGTAACCCATTGATCCCTGCTGCTGCCGGTCGCCCGCCGCCGGTGGGGAAGGTGCGACACAGTTGGTCAGCCCCGGTCCGGTTGGTCAGCGGCGCCCGGATACTTGCCATGATGGTGTTGTCGCCGTTGTCTATCAGCAGGGCATGGGCCAGATCCTCTCGGTCCCGGGCCTTCTCGTTGATAAAGACCCCGGCGACCCGGCGGCACCAGGGGTCAGCCGGGAAACGGTAGATCCGCCCGACCGTGGTTTCCCGGAAGGGTGCTAATTGCCGGGCGTTTGCCATGTCACCATTAAAGCCTTCTCTGAGTTTAGCCAATTCCGGCGCAGAATGCCAGAAATCCAGAGGATCTCGGTAACTTTTCAAGGCATTGTACAGATCGGCGGGGTGGAAATAGAGATCTTCGACCGATTTGCCGTAGCCGTTATAGTTTAAAAGCTCACCGAGTTCTCTGAGAATTTCAAGTTCTCGCTCATTCAGAGTGGTTCCGACTGCCGCCTGCTGGGCGGATTTATGCAGGTTGTCGCCGAAGGCCCCGGTGATTGCCCAGTTTCGGAAGCGGCCGTTTAGCATCCGATCAACGATCAGCGAGGTGCATGTTTCCGGTTCCGGATGGATGTGGCTTTCCAGGTTGGCTGAGTCCGGTAATTTCCCTGCATAATGATGATCAATATAACGAACCAGGTTGTGCTTGAGCAGTTCCTCCAGCGGTTGTCGATTGGTATCAAGGGAAATATCGAAAACGGTTATTTCAGCGTTCTTGATTCCGGCCAGACGGTCAAGCAGCCGGATGTCCCGCTTAACCCCGGTTATCAACGTGGCGGTGGGGCGAGGTTCGGCCAACCGGAGCTGGTGCAGAGCGCAGATGCCGTCGCTGTCGCCGTTAAAGACATCGAAGTATTTTCCTGTTGTTTGGTTTGCCATGACGGTCCTGTCTGAGCTGAATTGTTTTTTGAGTGTGATTTACGGTAACGATGATGCCGTAGATCTGATTGTGAGGCCCTTCGGGTTATTTCCGCAGTCTTCGCTTAACTGCGATGCTATTATACTTCTGATTTGCGCAGTTCCAGGGCCTTGCCGATCCCGGTCAGAGAGAAGGTCAGCATCAAGCGGCGGTCTTCGGAGTCCCTGCTGCCGGTCAGTTCTACCCCCCAACACTGCGAGTTATAGAGCAGGCCGAGTGATTCGGCGGTTGTGTGATTGTCCTGAAGTGATCTGGTGGTGTTGTAGCGGGCTGAGAGTTTACCGGTTAACTGGAGCTGGGAAGAGATGTTCAGGTTGCTGGCCCCGCCCTTCACATAGTCATAGTCGATTGTCAGCTTGTCTTGCCGGTTGTTGTGGTATCTGCTTTGCAGGTTATAGCGGCTCACTCCCTGGCCGTAGACATCTAACGCCGTTTGGTAACGAAGGAACAGGTCGGCTAGTGGGGATATCTCCAGATCCAGGGCCAGATCTGAAAAAGGGCGCCGTTTGTCGCCGGGCACGGTCAGGTCGCGCCTGGCCTCTTCGAGACTGTAAGATTGCTTTAATTTGAGATAACCGAGCTGCCGGGTTGGGAGGATCTGCGGACCAGCTTTGCCCGAGCGGAAGTAGTTGTTCAGTTCAAGGGTCAAACTATTATCATCGGCAAGGCGGTCAAAACCATCCAGATCCGGCAGGGTGCTTTGATCGCCGCTGGTTCGGTAGTTATAGCGCAGGTTGGGGCGGAAGGTGTGGGTAAGTCTCCGCTCGGCGGTGATGGGAAAGGCGCGGGCCAGAAGAGCGGCGATGTTGGTTGTGAAATCGAAGGTGTTACGGTTTTGGGCGTTGGCCGAGTTCCAGCCGCTAGCTGGAGTACCGATGGTCTCAACCCGATAAACCGTTTCGCGAAAGCCGCCAGCGATGGTGCCTTCGAGCATGGGACCAAGTGGCATGGGTAGAATCAGTCTCGGTAAGAGATCCAGACGCTGGTAGCCGATTCCCTCCTCCGGACGGTAATAGACATATTCGGACTCCCAGCCGAAACTGAGGGGCAGATTCTTGAGCGGCTGGCGACGGCTGTACAGAACCCTGGGTAAGGTCTGAGTGGGTTCGACCCCGGTTAATTCGGTCAGGGTATCATCTACATGGCGTATTTCCAGGCCGCCGCTACCAAGTTGGCTGCGACTGGAAAATTGGAGGATCGATTCCCGAAAATTAAGACTTGCCTCCTGGAGGCCGCGATTGAAATCGTTAAGAAAATTACGGTTGCTCTGGGCAAAGCCGGTAAGTCCGTCGCGGTATTCATGGAGGAAGTCCTGGTCTGAAACTGTATCAGCATCGAGCCGGAGAACTGAGTTTTGGGAGAAATAGTGGTCGGCTTTAGCCCGGATCCAGTAACGGTCATGCCTGGTCCGCAGGTAGCCGTCCTGGCGGTAATCGTCAGCACTGCCAGCAGGCCCCAGATCCTTGGTGCGGTCATGCTGGTAGTTGCCTGCCAGGGTGGCTCTGGAGTTGTAACTGGTCATATAGCGGAACTCCAGGCCCGCAAAAGTGCCGCGTTTTTCGTAATAACCGGGGAACAAGGTCAAGTCACTGCTGGGGGACAGATTTATAAAGAGGGGAGTTATGAAACCAACGCCGTCCCGGCTGGAGTGGGATATTTCCGGGAACAGGAAGCCTGTCTGTCTGGTGGTTTTGGCTGGCAGGGCCAGATATGGAATGTATAGCAGCGGCATCCTCTTTACTTTAAAGGTTGCGTGTTTCAGGTAGGCCATGCCGTCAACGGTGATATCGGCCTTGCGCCAGTTTATCGACCAGGCGGGGGATTTGTTGCCTTCGGTCTGGCAGGAGGTCGCTCTGCCGCCGAAAAAAACATAACGGTCTTTGGCAATCTTTTCGACCCGTTTGCCGCTGAACTTAATTTCATGATCGGCCAGGGAGATGGTGGTAGAGGTCAGCTTGCCGGTTTGATCCTGCAGGTTCAGCAGGATGCTGCTGGCCGAGACAGTGCCGCTTGCTTCTTTAAGGAAGACATTGCCCCTGGCGTCAAGCTCGGAAGTCGTGGTCAGATATGTCAAGGTGTCGGCTCTGATCTCCAGGGGCTCGGTAGACTCTTCCTCGCTATTGCGAAGGACGACATCTCCTGCAGCGGTGATCTGTTGGGGGTCGTTGTGGTAGGTGATCTGGTCGGCTTCAAGAACCCATGGCTCAGTGCTGTTTGCCTGGGCGCCGCTCTGATTGGCCTGGCAGGTTAACGTCAGGGCCAACAGGATAATAAAGCTGAGTTGAGCCGCTCGCCGGCACAAATGAAACTTATGCCCTTGCGGTATAAAGCTGAGTTGAGCCGCTCGTCGGCCCGAACCGATAAGCGAGTCCACGAGACATCGAGACTTATGCCCTTGCGGTATAAAGCTGAGTTGGGCCGCTCGCCGGCACAAA
>DAOVJK010000290.1 GCA_030673265.1 Pseudomonadota bacterium
CTGATCTGGACACCACCCCTTTTATTGACCTCATCGGCAATAAACTCTCGGGTCGTCAAGATCCCCTTGGTCGGGCAATAGCCATAAGAGGCATCCTGCATGGCGCAATCGGCAACAATCTCTTTCATCCAGAGGGGGATTTTTTCACCCTTGGCCACCGGATCACCGATGTTCTCCCAATAGGTATCCATACCCAGGCTTTGCAGCTTTTCGCCAACATTGACAATATTTCTGATCTCATAGGTGAGCTCACCAGCCCCTATGTGGACGATATCAGTACGCACTTTTGTCTCCTGAAAAATTACCAGCCGTTTGCCAATGACTAATGCCCCTGCAAAACAACAATATTTGGGTGTATTTACAACCCGGAAAGAGATTTTCTAACATAGCGGAAATAGATAGTCAACAAGGGCTTACCTCCACCGTCAACAAGCCCGAATATTTCATCAATAGTTTGGAAAAATCAGTTCTGAGATCTGTTTTCGTGATCTTAAAGTTAGACCTTCGTATGATTACCAGCTTTCAGTTTCTGCCAAGTTACTGATAGATTTTTTCAGATAGCGTAGGCTTCGCAACTATCCACCCTGCTGGCAAGCCGACACATCATCTGTAGATGATGCAGTGTAAATCGTAGTGTTTATGCCCGTCAGGCCAAGGGTGCACAAAAAAAGCCGCCAGGCAATCTGATCCGCCGGCGGCCTTGATAAAATCCCGAGAAGAAACTACTCCCGTTCCTCCATTGGCACAAACTTCCTCTGCAGGGGGCCAGTGTATATCTGCCGGGGCCGGCTGATCTTGGCATCGGGACTCTTCCACATCTCTTCCCAATGCGCTATCCAGCCAGGCAGGCGCCCAAGGGCAAACATAACGGTGAACATATTGGTCGGGATGCCAATAGCCCGATAAATAATACCGCTGTAAAAATCAACATTAGGATAGAGGCGTCTCTCAACAAAATACTCATCGTTCAAGGCAACTTCTTCCAACTCCTTGGCAATTGCTAACAGGGGCTCATCTTCGACGTGTAAAGACTTCAGGACATCATCACAGGCCTTCTTGATGATTCGACTGCGGGGATCGTGGTTCTTGTAGACCCGGTGACCGAAGCCAACCAACCGGAATGGATCATTGGGATCCTTGGCCTTATCGATGAATTTCCGGTAATTCCCCCCATCCGCGAGGATCTGCTCCAACATCTCCATAACCGACTGATTGGCGCCACCGTGCAAGGGGCCCCACAGGGCGTTGATCCCAGCCGAGATGGACGAATACAAATTAACCCTGGCACTGCCAACCATCCTGACCGTAGCGGTTGAACAGTTCTGTTCATGATCACCGTGGAGAATCAATAATTTATTAAGAGCATCCACCACCACATCATTGATCAAATAGGGCTGAACCGGCGAGTCAAACATCATGTTCAGGAAATTTGCGCAATACGATAGATTAAAGCGCGGATAGACCAACGGATAGCCCTTTGACTTCTTGTACGAAAAGGCGGCGATAGTCCTGACCTTCGAAAGAAGACGGGCCGCCGTAAGACCTAAAGTTTCCTTAGGATCATCCATCTCGGGATAAAAATTATGGAGACCGTTAACCATCGACGAGAGAATCGACATCGGTGAAGCCAAAGAAGGGAATCCGTCAAAAAAGTGGACCATGTCTTCGTGGATGATCGAATGATCATTAAGCAGCATTTTAAAACCATCCAGCTCTTTATTGGTGGGAAGCTTGCCATTGATCAACAGGAAAGCCACCTCGACAAAAGAACATTTCTCGGCCAGATCTTCAATCGCATAGCCCCGGTAGTTAAGGAGGCTTTTTTCCCCGTCCAGAAAGGTTATCTCGCTGGTACAGGAGCCGGTATTCATGTAGCCGCTATCGAGGGTAATCAGCCCTGTTTCGCTCCTGAGTTGCCGAATGTCTATCGCCCTTTCCCCTTCGGATCCTTCAATGACCGGCAGGGTAAAAACCTGATCGCCGATCCTGACTTCTGCGATTTTATCTGTTACATATTTTTTCGCCATAAAGACAACTTCCCGTTTTTTATTGTTATTGTTAGTTCGTTGTAAAACTACAGGGGGGGATCAATCACGGAATACGTACTTGTCATACAACAGGATATCTGGTGAAAGCAACTAGTGAAAGTCCTCAAGTAATTGGTTACTATAGTCCGAACCCTCGATTATAGCAAGTTTGACTCAGAGGTTGCAGGCTGCTACTACTCGCAACGAGCCCAAGGCAGCAACGTACTGCAACTAATACAATACTTTACACCCCAAACCAGCTATCTGCCACGCAAGATAACGGTGAAGACAACGGACTCAGACCACGAACGTGGTTTTTGACAATACAATGAATAAGATTCTAGCAGAAAGAATGGCGGTTTTTGTTAATCAGGTAAATATCTACCCGGTATCGTGCGAAAAACTTGGTAATGGTCGCACGGATATCGAATGGCTGGATGGCGTGCTGGCCGGTGGCGCCAGGATTGTCCAGCTTCGCGACAAGGAATCAGACGACCGAACCCTCTACGAAAAAGCCATGGTCTTCCGCCGTAAAACCTCCGAGGCCGGCGCCCTTTTTCTGGTCAACAACCGGTTGGATATCGCCATACTAACCGATGCCGACGGCATCCACCTCGGCAACTCCGACATCCCCGCCCAGGCTGCCCGGCAACTGGCCCCTGAGATGATCATCGGTGTTTCAGCCAACACCGGGGAGCAGGCTGCTTCAGCCGAAGCAAGAGGTGCGTCCTACTATAATATCGGACCGATATATGAGACCAGGACCAAAGCAGGTCTAACCGCATTCATCGGCGTTGAGGCGATCAAAACTTATTCCGCCATGTCTAACCTGCCCTTCACCGTGATGGGCGGCATCAAATTCAACCATATCGACGAACTGACCGCTAACGGCGCCCGCCGAATAGCCGTGGTGACCGCCCTGACCAGGGCAACGAACATTGCCGAAGAAACCGGCAAATGGTCCAGCGCCATTGCCCGGAAAACCACCCGCAATTAACCCTGATGGTCTAAACATGGAAAACGCACAACCAAAGAGCCTTGCTACCCTAGTCAAGGAGATCTCTCTCCTGATCGAGTATGGAGCACCCGTAGACGAATTAAACCGTTTAAATGAAGTTTTGGGGAAATATGGTTCAGATGCCATCGCCTTGAATGTCTTCCACAATTTCTACAGTTACCTGCCGGAAGGCCTGGACGACGGCATAACCAAAATAAGCCGAATCGCCAATCAACATGGCGCTTTTCTATTTAGCGCCACAACCCTGCTTGGCAGCTACCTTTATCTGGCAACCCGTGAATCAGCGGCATTAATAGGGCCATTCAGTAATGGCATCCAGGATCAGGACATCCTGAACTTCTTCGGCTGGCGTGATGACGATCATTTCAAAAAAGAGGTCGGCGAGTCGACCAAATTACCAGAACATGTACCGGTTAATGAGTCCCTTGACCTGTGCCCGGTCTGCGGAACCAGCGACGGCGAGAGTCATGCCTTCGGCTGTCCGGTAGAAGTTTGCCCCTGGTGTGATGGTCAATTGACCAACTGCGAATGCCGCTTCCTCAAGACCGGCCGCGACAAGTTCAGCCGGGATTCACATCTTGATGAATTTATGGCACTGCTTGAAAAAAAGGGGCGGATTCCCTTTGCAGCCGGGCAACACCGGCCCTCCTTCATGAAGGGAAACGAAGGGTAACTGTTCAGACTTGCGACCGCGACTGGCCTCACACAAAAAAAGCCCGCTACCGGATCAACCGGTAGCGGGCTTTTTGCTGATTGTGTTGTTTGCTTGCTTTTATGTTGGTAACTGTTCAGCAGGGCTCCATCCGGAGTCTCGCAAGCTCGCGACCTTATTTGCTGCTTTCGATGAATTTATAGAACTCCGCATCGGAAGAGAGGATCAGCTTGGTATTCTTGCCAACGGTAGCGGCATAAGC
>DAOVJK010000278.1 GCA_030673265.1 Pseudomonadota bacterium
CAACAGACTTGATTCGTAAGCGATAAATTCACGTCACTGCGGCGCATCGATATCGCCATGATTATAAAATTTTAACAATATAATTACTGAAGCCAATTCGGCTAAAAAGGAGAACCAGAAGAAATGGAAGGTGTTATTTTTACCCAAGAGATCGGTCTGACCCTGGCCGTGATGGCCGTTGCCATCGTATTGTTTATCACCAACGCCGTGCGGGTCGATGTGGTGGGAATCATCATGGTCGTGGCTCTGCCGTTGTTGAACATTGTCGAGGCCAAAGAGGCGATCAGCGGTTTTAGCTCAAATGCGGTTATTTCCATTATCGCGGTGATCATCATTGGCGCGGCCCTGGATAAGACCGGCGTGATGAATATTCTGGCCAAGCAGATCCTTAAACTGGCCGGCAAAAGTGAATCGCGGATAATCGCCCTGATCTCGGGCACGGTGGCCTTTATCTCCAGCTTTATGCAGAATATCGGCGCGGCCGCGCTTTTCATGCCGGCCACCTTTCGGATCAGCCGGAAGTTGAATTTTCCGGTCTCACGGGTGCTGATGCCCATGGGCTTTTGCGCTATCATCGGCGGCTGTCTGACCCTGGTCGGTTCCAGTCCGTTGATCCTGCTCAACGACCTGATGGAAAAATGGTACCTCGACAACGCCCAGAACCCGGCCCTGACCGACAAGGTTTTTGAGTCCTTCGGCTTATTCACCGTTACCCCCATGGGCGTGGCCCTGGTGGCGGCGGGCATCCTCTACTTTGTGCTTTTTGGCAGGTTTATCCTGCCGAAAAAAAAGGTCGATAATAATGATACTTCTTTTATCAGCGACGATTTAATCGGCACCTATGGCAATTATATCGGCAAAATATTCGAGCTGGAGGTACCGGAGAAATTTGAGTCACAGAAGCTTGAAGATTTAAAAATCAGGGCCAATTATCGTTCATTTCTGGTCGGCATCGCCAGAAAAGACGGCAAGAGGATCATGACTCCGATCTGGGATGATCTGATCGAGGCCGGCGACGTTATTGCCGTCGTCAGTACTCCGCAGCGTATTGAAAAACTGGCCGAAGACCTGAACCTGGGGATCAAATATGACCTGGAGGTGTTTGCCGATGAGTTGTCCGTTGATAACAGCGGCATCATGGAAGGCATGATTCCGCCACGGTCCGGCCTGGTCGGCAAGTCCATGCGGGAAATGGGCATGCGGAAAAAATACGGCGTCAATCCCCTGGCCCTGTACCGCAACGGCGAGCTTATGCTGGAAAGTATCTCCAAGTTGACCATCCAGGCCGGAGACGCCCTTCTCATGCAGGGGGCCTGGAAGAAGTTTCATATCCTGAAAGATCAACCGGACTTTATCTTTACCCAGGAGATCAAAGGAGAGGTCATGCATCCGGAAAAGGCAAAACTGGCCGTGACCGGTCTGGTTCTGGCCCTGACTCTGGCCTTGGGTTTTCACGTGCAGCTCTCCATCGCCTTGCTGAGCGGGGCCTTGTTCATGGTATTGAGCAAGGTGCTGACCATCGACGAGGCATATAAGTCCGTTGACTGGATGACCGTCTTTTTATTGGCCGGGCTAATTCCCCTTGGCATCGCCTTCCAGAAAACAGGCGCGGCCAACTACATTGCCGTCAATATCATGAATCTGATCGGCGATGTTTCCCCCCTTGTTCTGCTAACCGTTATCGCCGCCTTGACTTCCTTTTTCACCCTGGTAGCCTCCAACGTCGGCGCCACCGTTCTCCTGGTGCCTCTGACTATGAACATGGCAATGAACGCGGGGATTGATCCCAAATTAGCGGCCTTGACGGTGGGTATCGCAGCATCAAACACCTTTGTCCTGCCCACCCATCAGGTAAACGCCCTGATCATGCGGCCCGGCGGCTACAAGCCCGCCGACTATGTGAAGGCCGGCACCGGCATGACCATAATTTACCTGGCGGTCATGGTGGCCATGTTGTTCTTCTACTATATGTAGGGGAGGCGAAGGTGGTCCGGACGGCAGCCGGATCGCCTTTACCTAATATCACTGCCAGACCGGACGATCCGCACCAGTGTCGCACATGTTCCTCAAGATTTAACAGAAATAATGGTTTGAATTTATTTGCCAGGATTTAGGTGCTGATCGATATCAACTCCTTCATCCTGATATTTTTTTAATTTTCGCCAGAGGGAGACCCTGGAGATTCCCATTATTCTTGCGGCCTTTGACTGGTTTCCTTTGGTTTGCTGCAACACAGAAAAGATATATTGCTGTTCCGTGGTTTTTAAACTTTTCAAAGGGGCCTCAGCTACAGGGCTTTGTGGCAATGGGCGGACGTGGGCAATTACATCTTGAGGCAGATGACCGGGTTTGATTTCGACATCGGTGCAGGTAGCAAGGGTCCGTTCAATAATATTCTCCAATTCCCGGACATTGCCGGGGAAATCGTAATCCATCAGCAGAGAAACGGCCTCCGGGCTCATGTTTTTTGTCTGGCGGTCCAGGCTGGGGTACTTAGCCAAAAAGTGGCGGATCAGGGCGGGAATGTCATCCCGACGCTCCCGCAAAGCTGGAATATGGAGAGAAACGACATTGAGCCTGTAATAAAGATCCTGCCGGAAGGTTTTATGTAACACCTCCTCTTTAAGGTCCCTGTTTGTTGCCGCAATAATTCTGACGTCGATGGGGATTTCCCGGGTGCCGCCGACCCGGATAATGCGTTTCTCCTGCAGAACTCTCAGAAGCTTGACCTGCATCTGCAGTGGGGTTTCCCCCACTTCGTCGAGAAGGACATTACCCCCCTCGGCAGACTCCAAAAGACCCTTTCTGGCCTTGCTTGCCCCGGTGAAAGCATCCTTTTCATGGCCGAACAATTCGTTGAGCATTAATTCTTCAGTCAGGGCGGCACAGTTTATCGGCAGAAATCGCTTGTTGGCCCTGGGACTCAGTTCGTGGATAATCCTGGCGACGAGTTCTTTGCCTGTTCCTGTTTCCCCGGTGATCAAAACATTACAATCAAGCTGGGCCACTTGGGCAATGGTATCTTTTAATTGAAGAATATCTTTATTCTGGCCGATAAATTGCGTGGCGTCGGGCTGAAGTTTTGTCGTGCTTTTAAGCTTGTTTAATTCTTTTTTGAAACGGGATTTCTCAAGGGCGCTGTGAACAATCTCTTTAAGTTGCTGGAGTTTAAATGGTTTTGGGATGTAATAAAATGCCCCCTTGGCCATAGCCTCAACAGCTGAATTGACTGTGGCGTATCCGGTGATAATGATTACTTCGGTATCTGGTTGGAGATGCTTGGTGGTTTCCATAACCTGAAAGCCGTCAATGTCACCCATCTTCAGATCTGTAATTACCAGGTCAAAAGGAGAATCGCCCAATTTCCTAACGGCTTCACTACCGGAACTTGCCGGCTCGGTTTTATAGCCTTCTTTGTCCAGGACATGACAAATATTCTTCAGGTTGATTCTTTCATCATCAACAACCAGGATTTTAATTTGTTTGGTGTTCTTCATTTACTGCCTTAACGGTTATTTCCTTGTTTTCTATTACCCCGCAAAGGGCGCTTGATTTATTTTCAGTTTATACCACAAGGGTTCTGTGTAATCCCCCCTTGAGGGGGCATAAATTTAGTTTGTATCGACAAGCGGTCAACTCAGCTTTAATCATCTTTGCCGACCACTCGCTGTCGTCTCAAGAAAAGTTTGCTGTTCTTTCGGCCAGGGCAGGATGATGGTAAATACGGCGCCGCAGTCTGTTTCACTTTCAACTGAAATAGAGCCCTTGTGTTTCTTTATAATCCCATATGCAACCGATAGGCCGAGACCGGAACCCTCTCTGGCATTCTTTGTAGTAAAAAAAGGGTCAAAAATACTCCGAAGTTTATTTTGGGGGATTCCTTTACCATTGTCTTTTATCCGGATAACGACCTTGTCTTCCTGCGCAAGTCCGTGGGCGGTTATCAAAACATGCCCGGGTCTTTTGTCAATCGCCTGGATGCTGTTGGTTACCAGATTCAGCAGCGCCTCCGTCATTTTCTGGGAGTCAAGAAGCAGGGTTATCTGCGGGGGAACGCTTTGCTCAACTGCGATCCCAGACGGAATCTCTCCAGCAATGAGGCGCAGGACTTTGTTGGTAACTTCTTTTAAGTCAATCGGCTTCAAGGTAAATTGGTGGGTCCTTGAAAAATCGAGAAGCCCTTTGACTGTGTCACCGGCACGCTGG
>DAOVJK010000174.1 GCA_030673265.1 Pseudomonadota bacterium
GAAAGCCTTATACAGCAGATTCTGTACAATACCCCCCTGAGGGGTGCTATACGGATATATCGGCTGGCCCGCAGGGTGAGTAGTTTCGAAGTCTGCGCTATCTGAAAAACAAACCATGTATTTCATTTGGTACAAACTGTGGCCTTGATATTCCACAGCAAACCAAAGGTTTAACACACAAGTACAATCAGTTAAAATGACGTTTCAAAAATACTCATGAAATATGCGGGCTAGTCGTCTGGTCATGCCAGCAAGGCAGCAACCCGAGTGAGGCAATTTCACCTAAGGCAAGATACACAAAACCAGGCCCCTTGTCAGCCAGTTCCAAGGAGATATGAAGGGAGGTCTTTTTTAGTCTGGTATCCGACCCCAATCGTTAAAAACCAGGATGAAACTGGCCCGATGGATAAGATTATTGGCCCGCATCTCCTGTCGGGAGGCTTCGCCGATAGCTCTATTGGAGTGGTCGACGATTGTTACTATTTCCTGAGCAGTCATAAAATTATGCAATCCTGAAAGGGAAATTGAGTCTGATGTGTTTTTGACCGGAAAAGAAAAATTCGCTGAGGCGAGCCTATCTTTTTAATACCCCTTGAATGATACGTTTTCAACGTCTTTGTCGGCGGGCGAGGCTCATCCAGACCTAATCAGCAATTCCTAAGATACTGGAATAATTTGGCGAAGGCCAAAGATTATACCTTGATTCAGAGGGATGTTTTCTCTTGACCGCTAATCGCTAATTGATTAAAAAAGCATCTTTCAGGTGCTCATTAAGAGCTTAAAAGGGAACCCGGTGTAATTCCGGGACGGGCCCGCCGCTGTAACCGGGGACTGAAACCGCTTTTTGCCACTATCTTTTATTAAGATGGGAAGGTGCGGTTGGGGGATGATCCGGGAGTCAGAAGACCTACCTGCAAAACGTAATGCATTCCCGTGGACAAGGGGTGTATTGACAGATCTTGCGGATAGAACAGGGCATCCCCGGGTCGATTAATTTCGGTCCGGGTTTTTTTATGCCCGGGCTTCATGGATTTTCCCTTTAAACATGAGGTGTGTATGAAGCTTACAGAACAGATGCAATTGAAATTGACGGCGCTTTCATTAAAGGATTGGGATAGTTTTCAGCTCGCTTTGCGGTTGCTGCGGCGCACTGCGGTTATCTAAGTAATGATTGATCCTGGTATAACATTAGCCGTGCTTTGGCATGGTTTGCTCTGGCCGCTGGCGCGCTTGCTGCTTTTTGTCTCGCTGGGGGTGATGGTCGGCAATTTTATCGAGGCCCTCAACTGGACCCACCGGGTGGCCAAGGTTGCCGCGCCTCTGACCAGGCTGGGCCGTTTGTCGCCGGTTACCGGGGCCAGTTTTTCCATGGCCTTTTTCTCGGGAGTGGCGGCCAATACCATGCTGGCCGAGGCCTATGATCAGGAAGAGATAGTCAAACTGGAGTTGGTGCTGGCCAATCTCTTTAACAGCCTGCCCAGGTTTTTTCTGCATCTGCCGACGGTTTTTTTTCTGACGGTGCCGCTCATTAAAGGCGCGGCCTTGATCTATGTGGGATTGACCCTGGCGGCGGCGGTCCTGCAGACCTCTCTGGTGGTGGTGGCTGGCCGGTTATTGCTTGCCTCGCCGGGGGCTGCAATGGACGAAGGCTCCAGGCCGGCAGAAAAGTCCGCCATTTCCTGGCGTGAGGCTTTGGACAAAAGCTGGCTCCGTTTTCGGAAACGGATCAAGAAGATCATCCGATTCACGGTACCGGTTTATATCCTGTTTTTTTTGTTAAACCACTACGGGTTCTTTGGTCAGGCCCAGCAATTTTTGGCCGAGCATGCCCCCTTTCTGGCTTGGCTGAACCCGCAGACCCTGGGCATTGTGGCCCTGCATCTGACCGCGGAATTTGCCGCCGGTCTGGTTGCGGCCGGAGCCCTGCTTGACGCGTCCAGTATCGGTTACCGGGACGTGGTCCTGGCCCTGTTGGTCGGTAATGTGCTGGCTGCGCCGGTTCGGGCCATGCGCCATCAGTTTCCCTATTACGCCGGGATCTTCAGCCCGCGTCTGGCCGTTGAGTTGATCCTTTACAGCCAGAGCTTTCGGGTGCTGTGTATTGCTCTGGTCGGCACCGGTTATTATTTTTTCTCAGGTTAAAAATATTTATTGAGGTGAAACACCATGAAAATAAATTATCTATTTATTGCTTTAATATTCGTTTTTCTTACCGTGGCCCCATCTTCGGCCCGTAAGATCAATGTTCTCTCCGAAAAACCAGCTATCGTTCTGGCCGTTTTCGGCACCAGCCACGTCTCGGCCCTGCCCGGGATCATGGGTATTTATCGTTCGGTCGAACAGGCCTTTCCCGAGGTGGAAGTGCGATTGGCCTTTACCTCAAACATCGTCCGGCGGATTTGGCGCAAACGTCGCCATGATCAGGCTTTTCTAGCCGCCAACCCGGAGGTGCCCCAGAAGGTGCTGACGGTCAAGGGACCCTTGGCCACTATTGGCGATCTCCAGGATGAGGGTTATGGCTATATAATTGTTCAGCCCACTCACATCGCCGCTGCCGAGGAATATAGGGATTTAAGTTCCTACGTGGCCGGGCTCAACAGCATCCGGACCATCAAGGAGCGGAACAGGCCTTTCCGGAAAATTATCCTGGGCCGTCCGGCCCTCGGCGTGCCAGGCATTGTCCACGAATATCATCTTGATCTTGAGCGGGCGGCCCGGGCTGTGGCGGCTGATGTTGAACTGGCTGAGCAAAATGGGGCGGCTTTGGTTTATATGGGCCACGGCAACGATCATTTTTCGACCGGGGTCTATGTGGAATTTACTGAGCTGATGCGGAAAATGTATCCCCGGACCAAAACCTATGTGACCATGGTTGAGGGTTTCCCCTCCCACGAATTGCTCTTTCGGGAGCTGACTCGGGACAAAATCAGCAAGATCTATCTGAAGACCATGATGACCGTGGCTGGCGATCATGCTAAAAACGACATGGCCGGCGCTGATGACGATTCCCTTAACACTCAGCTTCTGGCCAGGGGCTTCGAGGTTGAGGTCAATCTGCACGGTCTGGGTGAAAACAAAGAATTTGCGGCCATCTTTGTGGCCAATATCAGAGAGGCAGCCAGAGACAACGGTCTCAAGCTGTAGGGAAGAGGTATGCGGGCGCATCAGGGTTCAGAAAGATTCGTTGTTATAGCCATTTTGTTGCTGGTCACGGCAATCGGCGCGGTGGTTATCGCCACCGGTATGGGCTATATCGAAATTTCGGCCCTGGAAGTGTTGCGGATTATTGCGGCCCGATTGAGTGGCAGTGAATCTTTGCTTAACGGGCTTGATCCGGTCTGGCCGATGGTGGTCATGGATGTGCGGCTGCCCAGGATCCTGACTGCGGTGATCGTTGGCGGTGGTCTGGCCGTGTCCGGCACCATTTTTCAGGGGATTCTTTTAAACCCACTGGCCGATCCCTATACCCTCGGGATCTCAGCCGGCGCCGCCTTTGGCGCGGCTCTGGCCCTGTTGGCCGATATCGCTTTCCTGGGCTCCTATTCAGTGCCGATTTTTGCCTTTGCGGGTGCGGTCGGAACCCTGATCGTGGTTCTGCATCTTTCCTCCTTCGACGGGCAAATGTCGGCCAATACCCTGATCCTCTCCGGCGTTATTGTCGGGGCCATTCTGGCGGCGGGACTGAGCTTCATCAAGTATATGGCCGATGAACAGGTGGCAGTGATCATCTTCTGGCTGATGGGCAGTTTTGCCTCCAAGACCTGGCCCGAGGTTTGGCTGGTTTTCTGGTGCGTCCTGGCCGGAGTCGGAGTGGCCATCTATTATGGCCGCGATCTTAATATCATGTCCCTCGGTCAGCGCAGTTCCGATTCCCTGGGCGTCGATACTGCCCGGGTTCGTAAGATATTGCTGGTCACAGCCTCGCTCCTCGCTGCGGCCTGTGTCTCGGTCTCCGGGATTATCGGTTTTATTGGTCTGATCGTTCCGCATCTGATGCGGTTTCTGGTGGGACCGGATAACCGTAAATTATTGCTGGTCTCGATGCTGGCCGGGGCGGTCTTGCTGCTGGCCGCTGATACCTTAAGCCGGGCTGTGTTGCCGGCCGAGGTGCCGGTGGGGGTGCTGACCGCGCTCATTGGCGGCCCGTTCTTCTGTTATATCTTCCGGAAACGGCAGATGGGGGTCGGTCGTGGCTGAGGGCTTTGTTCTTGATAGGACCAGCTTTGCCTATGGCGTAAAGCAGGCGGTCAGTAACGTCTCCCTGCAACTGTCGCCCGGTAAATTGTATGGCCTGGTCGGGCCCAATGGTTGCGGCAAATCGACCCTGCTGGATCTGCTGATCGCTAACCGAGAGCCGCAGACGGGGACCGTCCGATATCAGGGGCGGTCGCTTAACGGTTTTTCCCGGCGCGATCTGGCCCGGGAGGTAGCCCTGGTGCCCCAGGACTTCGGGATCAGTTTTGCCTTTACGGTGCTGGAAGTGGTCCTGATGGGTCGGCATCCGTATATCCCCCGGTTCGGGGCGCCAACTGCGGAAGATTATCAGCGGGCGACCATGGCCATGGACGAGCTTGGTATCGGTGGTTTTAAGGACCGCTACGTTCCGGAACTGTCTGGCGGTGAAAAGCAGCGGGTGGTGGTGGCCCGGGCCCTGGCCCAGGATACCCGGGTGTTGCTCCTGGACGAGGCGACTTCGAACCTTGATATCCAGCACACTCTGGAGATTTTCCAGGTATGCCGCAAGCGGGTGGCAGAGGAGGGCCGGACCGTGGTCGCGGTGGTCCATAACCTCGATCTGGCGGCGGCCTACTGTGATGAGCTGGTTTTCATGAAAGATGGGGCCATCCATTGCGCCGGCCCGAAAGATGAGGTTTTGACTGCGGAAAATATCAGGGCGGTTTTCGGGGTGGAAGCCCGGGTGGAATTTGATGATTTTTGCGGAGCCAGCCAGGTTTCGTTTAAGTATTAGGATTTTGGCAAGCCCAGTTTGTCTGGGCCAGGTGATCAGGATGAGACAGCAGAAATTTATTGGCGGGCAATTATTAATAGCAATACTGTTGACATTGGCGGCGTTGCTCTTCGCTGCAAGCGGTATGGCATCAACAATTGTTGATGCCGGGGGCCAGACCGTAACCATAAACCAACCCTTTACGAGGATTATCTCCCTTTACGGTGCCCATACGGAGAATCTTTTTTCCTTAGGGTTGGACGCGGAGATTATCGGGGTTACCGGTAGTGATGATTTCCCGGCTCGGGCCAATGATAAAAAAAGATTCAGCTATCGTGAGGATGCCGAAAAATTTATTGCGGCCCGTCCCGATCTGGTTCTGGTTCGGCCGATGATTGCCCGGGCTTACCCGCATCTGCTTGCTAAACTGCAGCAGGCCGGGATCACGGTGGTCTCCCTGCAACCGACCAATATCGAAGATACTTTCCTCTATTGGCGTCAGCTTGGCACTCTCACTGGCCGCGAACTTGAGGCCTCCGGGATGGTGCAGACCTTTCAGCGGGGAATTGCAACGATCAGCAGGAAGGTGGCGACAGTTCCAACGGCCAAACGGCAGCGGGTATACTTTGAGGCAATCCACCGCAAGATGAAGACCTTTGCCCCGACCAGCATGACCATCTTTGCCCTGACCACGGCAGGAGGGATTAATGTCGCGGCCGACGCCGATCAGGTCCGCAAGACTAATATCGCCGCCTACGGCAAGGAACGGATCCTGTCCCACGCCCATGAGATCGACGTCTTCTTGGCCCAGAAGGGGGTCATGAACAAGATCGATCGGCCTCGGATCATGGCTGAACCGGGTTTCCCGGCGATCAAGGCGGTGCAGGAGGGGCAGGTTTATCTGATCGATGAAAAACTGGTTTCAAGGCCGACCATGCGATTGCTTGACGGTATTCGCGGGATCGGCGGGATTTTGTATCCGGAGTTGTTCGGGGATAGGAGTGTCGCAAATGGCGGGTGAAACGAGAATTATTGAGAGTTGAACATCGAACATTGAACGCCCAACATCGAATGGTGAATGTGGAAACATGAAGAAGCAAACCTATGACCTTGAAGAAAGATTGCTTGAGTACTCAGTTCGCATAATTAAGGTTGTCGAACAGCTGGAAAACACCCGGGCTGGTAAGCATGTTGCGGGTCAATTGTTAAGATCGGGGACTTCACCTTATCCCAATCATGGTGAGGCTCAGGGCGCAGAGTCCCCAAGAGATTTTATCCATAAACTCCGGATCTCGTTGAAGGAACTTTGAGAGACTCAACGCTGGCTTAAACTTGTTCAACGGGTACCACTGATAAAAAAGCTTGAACTGCTTGATGATATTGCCTCGGAGACGGAAGAATTAATTAAGATTTTTGTGACGAGTATCAAAACCGCCGGGCAGAAAAAGGAATAGTATTTTAAGCGGGTTTTCATTCGATGTTCGACGTTGGAAGTTCAATGTTGGACGTTCAAGTAAGATTCATTGCCTATGATGGGATGGATGACAAGAGGACAAGTGTCAGAATGAATTCAACTTTTCTCATCGCCGGCACCCATAGCGGTTGCGGCAAGACCACCCTGACCTTAGTGGTATTGGCGAGATTTTATAACCGGAGTTGTTCGGTGATTAGGTGGGCTCAACTTGCGGGTGAAACGAGAATTGTCGAGAGTTGA
>DAOVJK010000096.1 GCA_030673265.1 Pseudomonadota bacterium
AGGTCTCTATTTTTGCCCACGAAAAGAGTTATACTCTGGTCGCTGATTTTGATAGCATCTCCGGGCTCAAGGAAGGGGCGATACTGGAAATTGCCGGGGTCAATATGGGTAAGGTCACCGGAGTGATGCTGGGCGAAAATGATCGCGCCCGGGTTTATATGCAGATTCCCAAAGAAATCGCTATCTCGGAAGATACTGTGGCTTCGGTTAGAACCCAGGGGATCATCGGGGATAAATACATCCGGATTATCCCCGGCGGATCAGATGAGATCTTGCAAGATGGAGATTTTATCTTTGAAACCGAATCTGCCATTGATATAGAGGAAATGGTCAGCAAATATATCTTTGGAGACGTTTAAGCGCTCATGGGTTCTTTGCAGGCTTCTTTTTTGGTTTTGTTTCTCGTGCTGAGTTCGCCTTGGTCGGTGCCGGTCGGAGCTGCCGCCCAGGTTTCTGGCGCGGGTGTTGTCGGGGCTGACCCTGTTTCTGACGGTGCAGAAGGCGTCGTGCTGCAAGGTGCCAAACAACCTGAAGCCGATGAAGACGGCACCGAGTATTTTGAGGATGACGGCTGGCTGGAAGAGGAGAATTACGAGGAAGTCCAGATCGCGGATCCCTTCGAGCCGCTTAATCGAATATTTTTCAACTTTAATGATAAGCTTTATTTTTGGCTGTTAAAGCCCCTGGCCCGGACTTACAGTTTTGTGGCCCCGAAACCGGTCCGCAGATGTGTTGGTAACTTTTTTTATAACCTGAAAACACCGATCCGCTTTACCAACAATCTTTTGCAAGGGAAATTTGTTGCGGGTGGAACCGAATTGACCCGGTTTGTGGTCAATACCACTGTTGGGGTGGCTGGGTTGTGGGATCCTGCCCGTAATTGGTTTGACATGTCGGCCAGCGCGGAGGATTTTGGTCAGACCCTCGGCAGGTATGGAATCGGAGAAGGGGTTTACATATGCTGGCCGGTTCTAGGTCCTTCGAATATCAGGGATACCTTGGGTACTGCGGGTGACTATTTCCTTGATCCGGTTTCTCACCTTGGTTTTAACGATGAAGGAGAGGAGGCTTTTGCTCTTTGGGCAGAGGAGAAGGTTAACCGGACCTCGTTAAGGCTCGGTGACTATGAAGATTTCAAAAATGCTACTTTTGATCCTTACCGTGCCATGCGGGATGCCTATTTTCATCAACGTCGTGCCAAGATAAGAGATGGAGAATAAAAATAATTTACTTGATACAGGGTATGGTCATATGAAATTGATGATGAAATGGGGAAGTCTGCCAAGTGTTGTGGTGGTTCTGGTTTTTATCTTTTCTGCCCAGGTTTCCGAGGCTTCCATAGCACCTCTTCAGCAGTTAAAGGGGACTGTCGAAGGGATTATGGCTATCATGCAGGATGAAGGCTTTAGTGCGCCGGCTCGCAAGGAAGAGCGCCGCGCCCGGTTGCTGGCTCTGGTTGATGAGCGGTTTGACTTTGAGGAGATGTCGAAAAGGACTTTGGGGCGGGCGTGGAAATCCCTGAACGGAGCAGAAAGAGTCCAGTTTAAGCAACTCTTTTCCGATTTATTGAAAAATACCTATATTGGCCGGATAGAATCTTACTCTGATGAAAAAGTCGAATATGCCAAGGAGGTTTTTAGCCGGAATAAAAATGATCGGGCCAAGGTCTACACAAATATTCTTAAGAACGGCCATGAAATCCCGATCAATTATAGTCTGGTCAAGAAAGATGATGAGTGGTTCGTTTACGATGTGGTTATTGAAGGTGTGAGTCTGGTCAGAAATTATCGGACCGAGTTCGGGCGGATACTCAATAAGGAAAAATTCCCGGGGCTGATCAAGCGCATGCAGAAAAAAATCGAGATCAACGAGGCCAAGCGGAATAGTTAAATGGGTGATGATACTAAGGTTGTTTGCGATCTCGGTGCGGATATCCTCGGCACCATCTTTAAATTTCTGAACGATAAAGAAACTACCGAGATTTGCCCTTATCTGGAGTTTCGGTCATGGCGTAAAGGTGACGTTCTGATGAATGACGGGGAGCAGGGCGACTTTATGGGCTTTGTTCTGGACGGCAAGCTGGCGGTAAAAAAAGAAACTAATTTCCCCGGTCGTTTTACCCTGATAGCCATTTTGGATCGCGGCGCTATGGTGGGCGAAATATCGGTGGTTGATCGTGGACTCAGAACGGCAACCGTTGCCGCCATGGAGGATGCCAACCTATTGGTGCTATCCTGTGATGCTCTTGACAGTCTTATCTCCGAAAATCCGATTTTGGGCTTTAAGGTGTTGAAGAGGATAATCCATGTCCTCAGCCTCAGGCAGAGGCGGGCGTATGATCGCCTCTCGGTGTTGCTCTAACTATTTCTCCTGGCCTGAAATTTTAAATCAAATAAAGCGTCAACAACATCAATGCATCGTCGAGCTATAAGAAAAAACAGGCATGACCGCTCTCAGCTGTCGGGAGGGCGTGGTGGGAGGAGGGGCTGGTTCCTGGATCAATTGTTGGCTCAGTTGCTGAGGGGGCTTTGTACCGAGGTCCTGTTTTGTGTTGCCTCTGTTGTGATAATGAGCATTGTTTTTGTCTATGTATATAAGACCGTTCTGTGGATAGCAGTTTGTTCTTTGCCGATAGGTTTTTTGCCGAGTATCACTATCTGTTTGCTTGATAAAAACCTGATTGGTTTATACCGCATGGTTCAAAATAAGATCGGGGGCCTCCAAACCGGATTTTTGGCTTTTTTTGCCTGTCTGTTTGGTGTTGTATTTATCTTCTTGATGTTGTTGTGCTACCCGATGACTCTGGTGTTCAGTTGGCTCGGAGTGGAAGAACTGGCGCATCATTATGGGCGTTGGACGACCAACTTAGGGATTGTCGCAGCGATAATTTTATGGTTGCGCTGTTCACTGCGCAAACACGTCAGTCGAGCCTAATTGCCAATTTAAGAGGGTGTTGTCATATAGGTTGCACCACGCAGTTTATCTCGGATCCGGCGCTATCTGAGTGTCTTGGTTGCCCGGCTTCGTTGCGGTTTTAGTCCCAATGAATTCCCGTGAAATTTCATTTCACTTCACTACATGCCCTGACATTCGTCATGGTGTCATATTGTTTTTTAGTTATCTTGTCTGGACCCGGTTTTTCCCTTTCTGTTTTGCTATCGGTTTATGTCGTTAAGCCTCTTGCTAAATCGCTTGACAACAAAAGATTATAACGTATAATCACGCGGTTTATACTTGCGTTTTATCTCTCTTACGGAAGATGCTGTGTTACAGGTACAAACTGTTGAAATTCCTGAAGAAGGTCTGTCTGTAAAAGTTACTGACGGATCGTGGTTTCCTGATCGGGAAGTTGCGAGACGGGGAGGTCTTGAGGTAGAGGTCTCTTTTACGCGTCGCAATGAGAGGATTTCTGTTGTCGGTTCGATTGACTTGGTTATGCTGCTCAGCTGTGACAGGTGTCTTGCTGATTTTGAGTTGCCAAAGCATATAGATTTTCAAGTAGTTTTTGATTTGAGTGGTGCAGATCCGGCGCTGACCGCCAGGGAGTACGAGTGCGATCAAAGTGAGATGGATGTGATCTTCCTCGAAGATCCCGTTATCGATCTTGGCGCTATTTTGTCTCAGCAGGTCATTATGGAGGTACCGCGGAAAAATCTTTGCCAGAATGATTGTCAGGGTTTTTGTCCGGATTGTGGGGTAGATCTCAATAAAAACAAATGCAGTTGTGAGGTTGGAGACGCCGATTCACCTTTCAGTGTTCTCCGGCAACTGACCACGAAAAAAAATTAGCGATTCAGCCGGAATTACTTTGCTCCGGTTATTGATTACCGTTATAAATATTGCGAATATGAATATACGGGGGAATTTGATTTTTCCGTAAATGGAGGAAAAAATGGCTTTACCGAAAAGAAGACAGTCCCATTCCAGAACCAGACTTCGGCGTTCCCATGATGCTTTGACCGGGCCGACTATATCGACCTGCTCGTCGTGTGGTGAGCCCAAGCTGCCTCATCGTCTATGTTCCAGTTGCGGCTCCTATAAGAGCCGGACAGTTGTTAAGCTCGAAGAAGATTTCCCGGAATAGTTTAGTGCGAATTGCGCTTGACTCCATGGGGGGTGACCGAGGTCCTGCAGACATTGTCGATGGGGCTATTCAGGCCGTCACAGAGGCGGATCTGTCAGTTACTCTCTTTGGTGACGAGGAAAAACTTACCGCTATTTTGAAACGAAGCGGTCCGTACGACACGGGACGCATCGATATCGTTCATACCACTGAAGTTGTGGGAATGGGAGAATCTCCCATCGAGGCGATCCGGCGTAAGCGCGACTCTTCGATCGTGGTGGCTTTTAAGCGGCTCAAGGACGGTGAAGTTGATGCGGTGGTAAGCGCCGGTAACTCCGGGGCGACCATGGCGGCTGCGGTGCGTTCCTTAGGAAGGCTGAAGAATATAGCCCGGCCAGGTATCGCCAGTATCTTCCCCACCCTTAAAAAACCAGTTGTTATGATGGATGTCGGTGCCAATGTTGATTGCCGACCTAAACATCTTTTGCAGTTTGGTTTAATGGCCACCGCTTTTTCGGAGGGGATTATTGGTAATGACCGCCCCAGGGTCGGTGTTCTGAGCATTGGCGCGGAACAGGGTAAGGGTAACTCCCTGGTGCGTAAGGCTGATAAGTTGTTTCGTGACAGTACGCTTAATTATATAGGAAATATTGAGGGTAGCGACACTTTCAAAGGCGATGTGGATGTTATCGTCTGTGATGGTTTTGTTGGCAACGTTTCGCTAAAAATAAGCGAGGGGCTTGCCGAGGCCATGACCACTATGCTTCGTGCCGAGATCAATAACAGTTTTGTTGCAAAGTTGGGTTATCTCCTTGCTCGGGGGGCCTTCGCCCGATTTAAGAAAAGAATAGACTATGCCGAGTACGGTGGCGCACCGCTGCTAGGTCTCAACGGGACTGGCATTGTTTGTCATGGCCGCTCCAATCCCACAGCGATAAAAAATGCGATTCATGTGGCGGCTGAAACTGTTCAGAACAAGGTTAACGAGCGAATTGTGGAGTTGATGGCTGAAATTACCGAGTCATCAGAAGATAGCGCTTCCAGCGATGATAATAAGCAAGAAGGGACCTCATAATGTTTAGGGCGGTTATTGAAGGCACTGGTTCCTGTCTGCCTGAATATAAATTGACCAATGATAAGCTGGAAAAGCTGGTGGAGACCTCCGATGAATGGATTACCTCCAGAACCGGCATCGGTTGTCGGCGGATAGCAGGACCGGGAGAGGGGACCTCAAAACTTTCTGCCGAGGCGGCTCGACGGGCCATGGACATGGCCGGGGTTGCGGCTGAAGATATTAGCATGATCATTGTCGGGACCATAACCTCTGAGATGACCATGCCCTCTTGTGCCTGTATGGTCCAGAAGGAAATCGGCGCAGTTAATGCCTATGCTTTTGACATCTCTGCAGCCTGTTCGGGCTTTATTTATGGGCTGGAGCTGGCCGATAAAATGATCAAGGCTGAGCCCGAAAAGAAAATATTGGTTATCGGTGCCGAGAATCTCTCCGCCAGGGTTAATTGGCGTGATCGTAATACCTGTGTGTTATTCGGCGACGGCGCTGGTGCGGCAGTAATCGGTGCCGATGAAAGTGGCCGTGGCTTGTTGGCCAGTAAATTGTTTTCGGATGGGCGTTTGGGGGATCTGCTTTACATGGATAGTGCCCCGAGTATGAATCCATACATTAATATGGATCCCGCTGAAGCCGGAGACTTTGATCCGGCCAGACTTGGTTGTCCGTTGGATGACGAAGGGTCCTATATCAAAATGGCAGGGCGCGAAGTTTTCAAAAATGCCGTTTTGGCCATGGAGAATTCTGTTGATCAGGTTCTTGATGAGGCAGGGGTCAGTGGCCGTGACATTGATTGGATTATCCCCCACCAGGCCAATATCAGGATATTGCATAATCTTGGTGAAAGGCTTGGGGTTCCCCAGGAAAAAATATTCATAAATATTCATAAATATGGTAATACATCGGCGGCGACTGTTCCTATCGCCTTTGATGAAGCCAATCGTGGCGGGCTGCTTAAGAGTGGTGATTTGATTCTTACTTGCGCTTTCGGTGGTGGCTTTACCTGGGGAGCTGAGATCATCAGGTGGTGATTACTGGCACGCTCTCCTTGTCTTCTCAGAAATGACTTTTTTGAAAATAAAATAAAATAATAAAGGGGAGCATGGTGAATTATTTTTTATCCGAAGAGCAACAGATGATCGTTGACGTGGCCCGTCAGATTACTGCGGAAAAGATCGTTCCGCAGCGAGTCGAACTTGATGAAAAAGAACAGTTCCCCACCGAAATTCTCCAAGATATTGCCCAGGCCGACCTCTTCGGCCTGTATATTCCCGAAGAATATGGTGGTTTTGGCGGTGGTAGCTTTGACATGGTTCTGGCCCTTGAAGAATTTGCCAGAGGCTGTGTTGGTGTTGCGACAAGTTTCGCGGCCAGTGCTCTTGGTGCCTATCCTATTCTGATTTCCGGAAGTAAAGAGCTTAAACAAAAATATATGCCCGTCATCGCCAGTGGTGAAAAATTGGCCGCTTTTGGACTGACTGAGGCCAATGCCGGCAGTGATGCTTCCGGTATCCAGACCACGGCGGTCCTGGATGGTGACGAGTGGGTTCTGAACGGGACCAAACAGTGGATCACCAATGCCGGTGATGCCAAGATATATTCCGTGATTGCTATAACCGACCGCAGCAAGGGGCCTCGCGGGGCCAGCATGTTTGTGGTTGAGGATAGTGACCCTGGTTTTTCCTATGGCCCCAAAGAAAAGAAACTTGGTATTCGGGCCTCTTCCACCCGGGAGTTGATCTTTAAAGATTGCCGGATTCCCAAGGATCGGCTGATCGGCCGTCAGGGCACCGGATTTTTCACGGTAATGAAAACTTTGGATGTTTCCCGGCCGGGCATTGCTTCACTGGGTGTTGGTCTTGGTCAGGCGGCACTTGACGAGGCGGTACTTTATGCCAAGCAGCGGATCCAATTTGGCAAGCCGGTTATGGCTTTTCAGGCCGTGCAACATATCCTGGCCGATATGGCTATCCAGCTTGAGGCCTCCCGGGCCCTGGTTTATGCCGCAGCCCGTCATATTGATTCCGGGGCCAAGGATGTCTCAAAGGCCTCTTCCATGTGTAAGGTTATGGCTACCGATATGGCCATGAAGGTCACTACTGACGCAGTTCAGATTCTTGCCGGACACGGGTACATGCGTGAATATCCGGTTGAGAAAATGATGCGTGATGCCAAAATCTTGCAGATTTATGAAGGAACTAACCAAATCCAGCGGAACGTAATTGGTCAGGCCCTTAATAAAGAATACTCGAGAAGCTAATGAAAATAATAGTTTGTGTAAAGCAGGTTCCGGATGCCAAGGATGTTCGACTTGATCCCAAGACCAACACCCTGGCGCGGGAAGGGGTTGAGAGTATTATGAACCCCTTTGACCGCCACGCCCTGGAGGCTGCGGTGGTTCTTAAAGAGCAGTACGGTGGCACCGTCACCGCTATTACTATGGGACCGCCCCAGGCCGAGGAGACCCTGCGTGATGCCGTTGCCTGTGGCGCTGACGAAGGGGTGCTGGTTTCCGACCGGGCTTTCGCCGGGGCTGATACGTGGGCGACTTCGTATACCCTGGCCAAGGCGGTAGAGAAGCTTGGTGAATTTGATTTGATTCTTTGCGGCAAGCAGGCAATTGATGGCGACACCGCTCAGGTCGGCCCAGGATTGGCGCAGCGTCTTGATATCCCCTATGTGGCTTATGCCCGGAAGATTACCGAATGTGTTGATGGGGTCATTCGTTTGGAAAGATTGATGGACGATGGCTACGATGAGATTGAAATGGGGATGCCGGCTTTGATGACTGTAGTCAAGGAGATCAATGAACCACGGGTGCCCTCCCTTAAAGGCAAGATGAAGGCCAAGAAGATGCAGGCCACGGTGCTGACTGCTGCTGATATCGGTGCAGATCCTGAATGCCTGGGCCTACAGGGTTCCACTACTCAAGTTGTCAAGGTCTTCTCGCCCCAGTTTTCAGCAGAAAGATGTATGTTGACCGGGACTGTTGATGAACAGGTTGATCAGTTACTGGTTAAACTTGAAGAGCTCCTTTAATCCGATTAAACACGAAAACGGTCGCTCTTATTTCGACCGTAGACAATGGATAAGTTCTGATGCTGAAGATAGATAAAGAAGCCTGTATTGGTTGCGGGATTTGTGAAGACACCTGTACATTTTCTGCCATTGAAGTTGTCGATGGCGTGGCTGTTGTTGGCGACAATTGTACCCTTTGCGGAAACTGCGTAGATGTTTGTGAGGTTGGCGCTCTTTCCATTGATAAGGTTGAAAAAAAGGTTGTTGCTGATCTTGCTGATTGGACCGGGGTTTGGGTTTATGCGGAATTTCGTGATGGCCGGGTTGCTCCGGTAGCCTTTGAACTCCTTGGTGCCGGTCGCAAGCTGGCCGATCAGCTGGGTGTGCCGCTTTCTGCGGTGCTGCTTGGTTCAGGCCTTGATAACAATGCCCAGGATCTGGTCGCATACGGCGCTGACAAGGTTTATCAGATTGATGATCCGGCCTTGACTCATTTCACCGATGATGCCTACGCCAATGTTTTTGAGGACCTGATCCGTGAGCATAAGCCGGAGATTGTCCTGGCTGGAGCTACCGCCATCGGCCGTTCATTTATCCCCCGATTAGCGACCATGCTCGCCACCGGTCTCACCGCCGACTGCACTGCTCTGGCCATAAGAGAGGAGGACGGTGCCCTTATGCAAACCAGGCCCGCTTTCGGCGGCAATATTATGGCAACCATTGAATGTTCCACCTCCAGACCCCAGATGGCGACGGTGCGACCTCTGGTGCTGAAGCCAAATGGCCGTGATGACAGTCGTCAGGGTGAGATTGTCAAGGTCACCCCCGACCCAGCCCGATTGCTATCCCGGGTCAAGGTGCTCCGGAGTGTCAGGGAAGAGACTAATGAGGTGAATATCAACGAGGCGGATGTTCTGGTGGCCGGGGGGCGTGGCTTGGATAGCGAAAAAGGTTTTGAGATGATCCGGGAACTGGCGGGGCTGCTAGGTGGAGCTACTGCGGCTTCCCGAGCTGCGGTTGATAGTGGTTGGGTCCCTTATCCCCACCAGGTCGGCCAGACCGGAAAGACGGTTTGTCCGAAGGTTTATTTTGCCTGCGGAATCTCCGGCGCGGTTCAGCATATGGTTGGTATGCAGTCTTCTGACACCATAATAGTCATAAACCGGGATGAGAATGCTCCTATTTTTGACGTGGCAACTTATGGGGTGGTTGGCGATGTGTTTGAAGTTTTGCCGAAGCTTATTAGTCGTCTTCAGGACCAACGGGCCGGGGAGGGTGATAACTAATGAACCTTGACGGTAAAATAGCACTGGTTACCGGCGGCAGCCGTGGGATCGGCCGGGCCATCGCTTTACGTTTGGCAGAGATGGGAGCCAAGGTCGCGATAAATTATGTGAGTAATCCGGATGCTGCCCAGGAAGTTGTTGGAGCCATTGCAGCAATGGGTGG
>DAOVJK010000239.1 GCA_030673265.1 Pseudomonadota bacterium
ACCCGCATGGCCGGCGACAATGAGGTCCTGGCCTTAAAAGCCGCCGGGATAGGTCTTTACCGACTGCTGATCCCGGTCATCATCGTCGCCCTGTTCACCACAGGTCTCACCGCCCTGACCTCAACCCTGCTGATCACCAAAAGCAACCTGGCCCTTAAACAGACTTTCTACCAATTGGCCAGAGAGAAAATTGAGCAAGGCATCCAGGCCAAGGAATTCAGCGACAGCATCAAGGATGTGGTCGTTTATGTGGATCAGGTCGACAAGCAGACCGGCCAATGGCTGGGGGTCTATATTTCCGACCAACGAGACCACCAATCACCTTTAACGATCATTGCCCGAAGCGGCAGTCTTAATGCCGATCTCGATAAGATGCTGGTTAACCTGCTCCTCAGAAATGGCACCATCCACCGCAACAAAGATGCTGTCAGTCAGACGATCAGCTTCGGCAGCTATAATTTACAACTCCCCCTTTCTCCCGGTGCGCCGCTGCAAAAGGGCCATAAGAAGGAGCTCGCACCGGCCGAGCTGCTTGCCAAGGCCGCAGAACTCAAAGCCACCTCCGACTCCGCAAAAGACCCCAGCCGTAAAACTTATTTATTAGGGCTCAGCACCAGTATGCTCATTGAATTCCACAACCGCTTCGCCCTGCCCATGGGATGCCTGATCCTGACCATCCTGGCCCTGCCCCTGGCCCTCCAGTCTAAACCTGGGCGAAGTAAGGCAGGATTACCGTTAGGTCTTTTCTTCTTTTTCACCTACTACATCATGCTTTCTTTTGCCCAATCGATCGCCGAAACTTCGGGCCTGCCGATTGGCCCGGTGATGTGGAGCCCCAACCTTATTTTCGGAATTTTGACCTTGCTCATTCTCCGCACCGCCGCTCGGGAAAACTCCATTAAAGTCTTTGACCGATTGACGGATAATATTTCACAAATGACCAGCTTTGCCAAAAGAGTAGCGGGGAAACTAAAAAGATGAGTCTGCTCTACCGCTACATATTTTCGCAGTTCACCCGCAACCTGGCCATGGTGATCAGTTCTTTGATCACCATCTATCTGCTGGTCGATTTTTTTGAGAAAATCGATAATTTTGTCGAGGCGGGCAAACCTGCCGCGCTGGCAATCAAATACCTGCTCCTCAAAATACCGCTGATCGTCGACCAGCTCCTGCCGGTATGTCTGTTGTTGGCCGGAGTTATAACGCTGGGGGTCATGAACCAGAACCGGGAATTCATGGCCCTTGAGGCCGGTGGCTTGAGCATGAAAAAGATCCTCGCTCCGATCCTGATTGCCACCCTGTTTTTGACAATCCTGGCCCTGCTGGCCGGCGAATGGGTAGTACCCAGCACCACCAAAGAAACCAACCGCATCTGGTATGAAGAAGTAAAAAACACCAAAGCCCAGGGAATCGTCCGGCATGGCCAGGTCTTCTTCAAAGGCAAAGAGGGTATATATTCTTTCAGAAAAGCTGCAAAAAGCACGGACACCTTTGCCAATTTCAGTTATCTGGTCTGGGATGCGACTTACGATCTGCAGTTACAGCTCTCCGCCAAGACTGCTTCATGGCAAAATGGAGTATGGTCCTTCCGGAACGGGCAACTGAAAACCGTGGGTAAGACTGGCCGCTATGATCTCCAGCGTTTTTCTGATTACGCAATGTCCCTGCCGGACCAGCCGGATGATTTTTTTATGCCTGCCTACAAAGGGGAGGAATTGTCTATTTCAGACCTTCTGGAGGCGGTGCTCCATGATCGGGATCCAGATCGGACTGCCTGGCAGAATCTGCATCGACGCCTATCCTATATTTTTCTTGGTATCCCACTGGTTCTGTTGGGGCTGCCGGTATTGATGCTCACCCATCAGCGCTGGCAGCAGGATCTGTCTCTGGCCATTCCGCTCAGCTGCGTAATGGCCTTCATGGCCTGGGGTTGGTGGAGCACGGCCCAGGCCATGATCCACGCTTACAACCTCAGCCCTGTCATTGCCTCATGGTCTGTTCATCTCTTGACCGGTGGCCTCGGTTTTTTTATGATCAACCGCCAGAGCAATAAACCTATTTAATTGAAGACAATGAACATGATAACGTCAGACAAAGACGCCAGCAAAATACTAAATAATCCGGAGCTGTCCAAGGTCGGGATCGTCGGTGTGCCACCGCTTTCGATCATCAACATCCTCCACCAGCGCCATCTGGAAATCCTCGATCTGGATGCCATGCTGGTGGTCAAGGACATGGAAACTACTGTCGCCATGCTGCCGAGGGTCTACTGTGCGATCCTGCGAACCGTGGTCCTGAATGCCATGCATCTGAAACTGGATGCGATTATCATTGATATCGGGCCTGGCAAGTGCGACGGCGCCCTGCATGTCGCGTCGGTTTTAGAAGATGGCTTGAATATCCCGATCATCCGCACCAACAACAGCGACCATGAGCCATTCGGCAATCCACTTTGCCTGGCCAAAATGGATATGACCGAAAAACTTCTGGCCATTACCGAAAGGGTAAAATCCCCGCTAATTCAAGAAAATCCGCCCCCACCTTGCCGACCGACCGTCGGCTTCTGGGGCGTACCACCCCGGGATTTCTCGATTCTCGGCCTGTTTCCGGACACCACCAATATCTACGGCTGGACCAGATGCATGGAGAACAAAACCCCGGCCGACAATATCATGGAAGCCCAGGTCAATAACGATATCCCAACCGTGTTTTTCGCCCAGACCTTCTGTGCCAAAACGGCCCTGGCCCGGCTGCTGGCCAGAAAGCATCCCCAGGCGCTCTATCTGGATATTGATGTCAACACCGGCAGCAGCGCCAAAGCCAAGATCCAGGCCTTTCTGGAACTTTCCGGGGTGGAATTATGATTCTGGCTGACTTCGGCACCTCCTACTCCAAATTTCTTGATCTGGACAGCCCGGATCCCCAACCCTATATAAAGGCCACCAAGGAGCTTGACCGTACCCTGAAAGTGGGTATCGCCACCGGTCATAACGGCAAACGCTTCAGCGCTTCTTACGTAAACGAACTTATCGCCCTGGCCCGGGGCGGTGAAGCGCTGATCGAGGAAGACCGCTACCTGCTTCTTGATTGCGGCAGCCGGGACATCAAGTACATCCGCTACCAGGACGGCAAGATGCAGGATATGGGCTGGAACGCCGAATGTGGCGCCTCAATGGGCTTTACCATCGAGCTGCTGGAAAACTACTACAATCTCGATTTCAACAAACTGCCCACCCCCAGTAAAACTTTTTCCGTGACCTGCGGGGTCCTGGGGATCAGCAATATTTTTGATGCTATTACCTCCGGCATCGACGAAGCAGAAGCCGTAGCCAGCTTCGTTAAAGGCATTGCCATCAATGCTTACCGCTTTGCCGGCTCACCCGACAAGATCTATCTTTCCGGTGGACTTTGCGACAACCGCCTGTTTATGGACAGTATGCCTTGTGAAGTTGTGCCATTAGGCCGTTTTGTCCTGCTGGCCGGTTTAGAAAAAAGCCACCAACTATCCGAGGCAAAGTAAAATCCCTGCTCTGCCTATTTTATTGATCAAAAAAAACCGCCCCAGCTGATTGGTCTCTTGTCTTTATTAATTTTACCCACGTAACTATTTGTTTGATCGTGCAATATAGCTTGACCTCTTTCTCACAAACCTATAGAGTTTATATGTACATTGCTTACTTTTTGTTGGAAATCGTTATTGGTAGGTAACAGGCCAGTGGATGGCGGCCTGACAATCACCAATTATTGGGGGTGGGATTGAAAATGGATGAAGAACCAACTTACAACGACCTGAAACAGACTATCGTGCGACTTGAAAATCACGTTAGCGAGCAACATCAGCTTGCAGTAACCCTGGAAGAATCTCATGCCCGTTTTAAAACAATCATCGAGTCAGCCATCCACGCTATAGTTGTGGTCAATGACCGCGGTTTTATAGTCGAATGGTCCAGCCAGGCCGAACTGCTCTGTGGCTGGAGTCGTGATGACATTGTCGGCAAACCGATATATTCCCTCATGCCGAAAAAATATCGAAAAAACCACAAAAGTATTCTGCCGATGGTTCTGAGTGGGGCGCGCGGTCTTGATTTCGGCAAAAGGATCGAGACCTCTATCCTGAATCGAAATGAATTCGAGGTGCCGATAGAACTGGCCGTATCCTTGACCAGGGTAGGTGATCGTCAGGAATTCAACCTGTTTATGCATGATATAACCGAGCGCAAAAACCACGAAGCCCAACTCCGGCAGATGTCAATAACTGACGATCTGACCGGCCTCTTCAACCGGCGTGGTTTCATGGCAATGGCCGACCACCAATTGCAGGTGGCTTGCCGCAAAAAAGATAAAATATTTCTGCTTTACGCTGATTTTGACAATATGAAATGGATCAACGACACCCACGGCCACCAGATGGGCGATAACGCCTTGATAGAGACGGCAGAGATTCTTAAGAAAACCTTCCGCCAGGCAGATCTCATTGGTCGAGTCGGTGGCGATGAGTTCATTGTTTTGATAACGAACCATGAAAACAAGAACCCCTTGGAAAATGTCCTGACCAGGTTTGAGAAAAACATCGCCCAGGCCAATGGCCAGCAAAACAGAAAATTCAAGATATTACTGAGTTCCGGCACCGTCCACTACGATCATGATGAAGCCTGTTCAATAGACGACTTGATGATTAAGGCCGACAACTTGATGTATGAAAACAAACGGCAAAAGAAAGCCTCCGGTCAATACAGCCATATTTAAACGTCGAAGCAGTCTCCTGCCGGAATGACTCCGTTCGTAGACAGTTTTTTCCCGATATCAGTATGCCTGGTGTGTTCGCAGTACTTTCCTCACACTGGACGTGGAGTTCCCCCGCAAGTAACGTCGAAGAGGTTGTTCACTTCGTTAGAATGCTATCCAAAATCCTCGCTGCCTCGTTATTTTAAATTTCCCCGTTGCTGGACAGATTCTCGCTATTACCTTATAAATTGAGGTGAAAATCTAGCGCC
>DAOVJK010000052.1 GCA_030673265.1 Pseudomonadota bacterium
CATCAAGAGCAATTCTCGCTTTCAATTCCTTACTATACTTTTTCCTGCTCAATCTGGTGCCTCCTTTTCATTGGAAACACACCTTAACACTATGTCTCATTTGTGGGGTCCACTATATACTGTCCGATCTTTAAGTATGTAATTAAATAGTTTAACTATTAAACATGAAGAATGGGAGAGAGTAAATATGTTCCAAAAGACGAAAATAGCAGGGCTGGTTGTGGCCCTTGTCCTCGCCATAACGGCCCTGCCGGCCCGGGCAAGTCTCACTACGGATCTGCAAAATCTGGTAATCCAGGGCAATGCCCTCACCAGCAGCCTCAGCCTCTTCAGCTTCGCAGAACAGTCATGCAGCGACCTTGGACTGCTCAACCAGGATATTGAAGGTTTTGTGGCCAGTACCGAGGCTCTTACGGGCAGCTTGCCAGACCCTCTCAGTGTCAGCGCCGAAGATATGGATGCCTTAGACAGTCTGTCAGGTATAGCCAAGGAGATGGCTGAAAATTCGCTTAGGTTGAGCTTGGAGATTCAGAGTATCGAGGATGTTGCTGAGCTCTTTGAGTATCGGGCCGCCCTTAGCGCCATGCTTCGTCTGTCTGATGATATAGGCACCATGGCGGACCGTATCCTGGAAATGGCCGACCGCATTCTGGCCATGGCCGATAACATCGGCACCATGGCCGAGCGCATCCTCATCACCCAGCAGATCCAGAACTCTAACGTCGCCCTGACCCAAGGATCGCTCCTCACCACCCAGCAGAATATGGTCCTGCTCAGCGACAGTATCTCATCAATTATATATAACCTTACCTTGGGCCAAATCACCTCAGACAGCAACAACCTGCTTGACGACATGACCGTTGTTGCCCTCACTGAAGAAAACATGGCCCAGGAGCTGGAACGCCTGGAGGCCAGCACCTCGCTGCTGGTCAGCGGTGTTGTGGATCTCTACACCTGGATGAGTGTCAGCAGCCAGGGAGCCAGCCATTATATTGACGGCGACACCCTCACCTCCCTGGGTGATCTGTCAAATATATACACCACCCTCGCCTTTTCGCTGGAGACCTATGCCGCCACCGTCAACAACCTGGCCCCCCTCACCGACACCGCCATCCTCTCCGATGCCACGGCCTCCATGCTGCGCCTGAGTGCTGATATCAGCGTTATGGCCGGCCGCATGATGGAGATGGTGAATAAGATAATTGTCATGGCGGACAATATTGGCCTGATGGCCGATAATATTATCGCCACCCAAGAGCTGCAGCAGGCCAATATCGAGCTCACCGAAAGCTCTCTGCTCACGGCCCAGAGTGTCACCATCACTACAATTAAAAATATGGGCCTGTAGTAGGCGCCTTCTTAGGAGAATAGAGATGAAAACAGTACTTCGCAACTCGGTAACGATCCTTTTCATGGTGTTGGCTGTGGCCCTGCCGCAACGTTCTTGGGCCGATGTCAGCACTGATCTTCAGGCCCTGGTAAGTGAGGCCGACGCCCTGCACAGCCAGCTGCTCGGGACGCAGTTGAGCGCCGATGCTATCTGTGCGCCGCTGGTAAGCGCTAATCAGGCGGCCCGGGCCCTGGTGGAGAGCATTGATTCCGTCAATAACAATCTGGCGGCCCCTATCACCATTGATGAGACGCTGCTTACCGCCCTTGAGGATCTCACCATCGCCCATGTGCAGATTGGTGATGAGGCCCTGCGCCTGAGCACGGATGTCCAACTCTTGGCGCCGACCGTAGATGCCCTGTCGATCAAGGACGGCCTGACAGCCATGCTCCAGCTCTCTGATGATATCGGTGCCATGGCCGACCGTATTGGCGAAATGGCCGATAAGATTCTGGTGATGGCCGATAATATCGGTCTGATGGCGGATCAAATTATCCTGACCCAGGAAATCCAAAGCCAGAACCTGGCCCTGACCCAGGCGTCCATCCTCCAGAGCCAGACGAATATACTCACCCTGGTCTCTGTGGTGGAGACGGCAACCTATGACCTCGACTTGAATACCCTGATTGCCCAAGGAGAATTGCTGGCCGCCAACTTGAGTGCCATCGTCTTTAGTCCTTGGACCATAAAATACCAGCTGGCCGGTGCCGCTGCAGACGTTAAAGATTTTATGGTGCAGGTCAAGGCCATGGATGAGACCCTGCAGGCCATCAGTGCCGACAATACCCTGAGTGTTGATGGCACCACCCTGATCAGCCTCACCAATATGTCCCTTATGGCGACGTCGATCTCCACGGTCTTAGATGGCTACACCCTGACCATCAACAGCATGGAATCGCTCATCTCCAGTCGCAATCTGGACGCCTCCCTGACCAGTATGCTAGCCATGTCTGCCGATATCGGCATGCTTGCCCATTCCATCCTGGAGATGGCAGATCTCATCTTGGTGATGGCCGATAATATTGGCCTGGCCTCCGAGCAGATTATCCTCACCCAGACGCTGCAGAGCGCCAACCTGGCCACCAGTCAGGCCTCAATCCTGGCGGCCCAGGATATGGCCATTAGTCTTATTGTGGCCCGGAGTTTGTAGACGATAAACTAGACAAACTACAGCGTTTGGAGACAGAGTTCCATTTTGTCTCCATCACAAGAATGTGAGTAAGGCGGTTGAGATGATTTTTCAACCGCCTTTTTTTGTCCTCAGAACCGCTGGGGTCGGACCACGCTAACTAATCAAAATCATTAGGAATCATTGCCTAAAACAGGCCTTTTCAGGGCCTATATTGACGTTTTTAAGGCCAAAAACGCAAATATAGAGTTATCTATAACGAATGTCTAGAGCAAATCGACATTATATCCCAGTATTTGGGGTCATATTTGGGGTCAGGTGTTAAAGAAACCATTATCCCCGAAGGGTGCGAGTTTCCACAATGCCCTTTTAGCGGTGGGAGGTGGGTGGCGCAAAAGGCCAGGGCCGGTCGGGGTGTCCTTTTTTTGTTCCTTTTTGGACTGCGTCTCCCCGGACCATTCAGCATGAGTGGAAGGAGAGGCAAGTCTTGAAATATAAGGGTCGTATAGCTAACATTTCAAGGCGACTCGTATTTTTGATTTTTTATATTTCGTATTGTATCGTATTAAAAGGCAACCTTTAAAGATGGCAACCTTTTCGCATCCGGCAAACCCAAAACACTCCTAAATACATTATTACTATGCAAAATCCTACCATCGAAGAACTAGAACAGAGAGTGAAAGAACTTGAGGATGTGGTGCGTCAGAAGGGAGATAACAGCGCTCGGTATTTAACCAGGGAGGATGATGGGCTTGTAAGTGAAAAACATTTCCTGGAATATCTTGATATTGTCAGTCAAGCCATGAATAAATCCCAGGATGTAGATCATATAATTGATGATGTTCTTGGCGCAGTATTCTCAATTTTTGGTTGCGACCGAATCTGGTTATTTCATCCTTGCGATCCAAGTGCCAAAACATTTCGAGTTCTTGCCGAAAAAAACCGCCCGGAGTATCCAGGCGGTTTTTCTACGGGGCAAGAACTGCCGATTACTCCAGAGGCTGCAAAGGTCATTGAAAATGCTCTCGCCTCAGGCTTTCCCATAGTCTTTGATCCTGAATCAGGCAACAAAGTGGACAATGTTGCAGCCGAATTCTCCGTACTTTCTCAGATAATGATGGCTGTGCATCCCAGATCAGGGAAACCTTGGATGTTTGGCATGCACCAGTGCACCTATGCCCGTGTTTGGTCCAAAAAAGAACAACTCCTGTTTAAAGAGATTGGTTATCGTGTTGTTGAAGGCCTAAATAACCTGATTTTATTGAGAGATCTGAAGAAATCAGAACTAAAATATCGCCGATTTTTCACAACAATCCGTAGCGGTTGGGCCTACCATAAAATAATAACCGACGATGCAGGCAAAGCCACCGATTACGTTTTTATTGAGGTTAACAAGGCATTTGAACAACTTACCGGGCTTCAGGCTGAAAACATTGTAGGTAAGCGAGCTGCGGAGGTATTTTCTTCAGAAGAAGATAATTTATCTCAGTGGATAGAAAAGTATGGTGTTGTGTCTTTAACCGGGCAGGGTGCCACCTTTGATGGATATCTGAATTCAACGGCTAGCTGGTATTTTGTTTCCGTTTCAAGCCCCGAGCCTGGATATTTTATTACCGTTATTGATGAAATATCCGAACGCAAACGAGTCGAGGAAGAACTAAAGAGGTATCGTGAACACCTTGAAGAATTGGTTGACAAGCGTACAGCTGAACTGACGAGGGCAAACGAGGTCGCTGAAAAGGCAAATAGGGCAAAAAGTGAATTTCTTGCCAATATGAGTCATGAAATTCGAACCCCGATGAATGTTATCCTCGGTATGAACCGTCTTGTCCTTGGCACTGACCTTTCCCCGGAACAGCATAGATATCTCTCTGCGGTTCAGCAGTCTTCTGAATCCCTCTTAAATATTCTTAATGACATTCTTGATTTTTCTAAGATCGAGGCAGGCCAACTGACCATTAATGATCGACCTTTTGAGTTGCCGGCGGTTTTAAGAGCTGTCGAACAGGCTCACAAGTTAAGTGCTCAGGAAAAGGGGTTGGATTTATCATACACTATAAGTTCTGAAGTTCCGGTCTGGTTGGTCGGTGATGACCTCAGGTTCAATCAAATACTTAATAATCTACTATCTAATGCCGTCAAGTTTACCGCCACCGGGTCTGTTACGCTAAAGGTCGATCTGGTATCCCGGGGCGAAAGGGAAACAGTAATCCGTGTCAGTGTAACTGATACCGGCATTGGAATCCCCAAAGATCTTCAGGCTAAGATGTTTAACAGCTTCTCTCAAGAGGACAACAGTATATCAAGGCGCTTTGGTGGCACCGGCTTGGGGCTGGCAATTTGTAAAAAACTGACTGAAATGCTTGGCGGAGAGATCGGGCTTGATAGTGAACCAGGACAAGGCTCTACTTTTTATTTTACAGTCCGGTTTAAACTTGGGACAACAGCCGACCTTGTTGCAGATGAAAAAATTCCAACGAAAGAGGTTCCGTCATATTCACTCAATATATTGTTGGTTGAGGATAACCGATTTAATAGGGACCTGGCGAAAATTATTATTGAACAAGAAGGTCATATTGTTAGCACTGCGTTGAATGGCCTGGAAGCCCTAGAATCGTTGGCCCATGAGGTTTTTGACTTGATCCTGATGGATGTCCAAATGCCTGAATTGGATGGGATTATGGCGACAAAGTGGATCAGGCAATGTGAGCAGGACACTTTCTCTGCTGAAACTGAACACCAGGATTTGCTTAGGAGCCTGCATAGACGCATAAAGGGGAAACATGTCCCGATTATAGCCATGACTGCTCATGCAATGTCGGGAGATCGTGAAAAATGCCTTGCATCTGGCATGGATGATTACGTTACCAAGCCTTTTCAACCAGATGAGGTTTTTGCCGTCTTCCGACGGCTAACTGCTAATTCCTCATCCTGAAAAAACCACAATGTGTGAGAAGTGTGTGAGAAGTGGGACGTCCTTAAGTAAGTAAATAACTTTCAAATAAAAAAGCACATTTTTTTATTGCAAAGCCAGCAATGAACAAGACGGCAAAAATCGCCGAACCATCTAATTAACGCAGACCGCAAGCACATTAGTTTGTTGGCTCTGCTTATTTGGGTGCTTACCTGCCATTGCCCGGTTCCAGTACGCTTGCGGCAGGTTATCAGGGCCGTCCGGTTACACAATTATTATTGTGACAACAAATAGTAAACCCTCGAAGGAGCGGTGCAATGGAAAATAAATTCAGGAAACAAATCTCGTGGCAAATCGGTGCCTGGTTTTTGGTTCTTGCCATACTACCCTTGGCTATAAGCTTCCTCGTTGCCCATAATCATAACCACGACGTGATTGTCGAAGAGACGACCAAGCATCTCAGCGATCTCATTCACGAAAGGGGCAAACGTATTGAGCTGTATGTTGAAAATAATAAGCAAAACATCATGACGCTGTCCAAGGTTCCGCTAGTTATTAAGGCTTTGCAGCAGGCTTCCCATCATTATGACGGACACGGCATTGATCATGATGGGCTGACGATTTTGACCGGAGAAGCACTCACATTCTTGCGTAGTATCCAGAATAGGTATGTTTATCATGACATTTTTCTGATCAACAAGTCCGGCGACGTCGTCCTCACTTTGGCCATGGGAAAAGATATGGGTATTAACCTCCGAGATGGTCTTTATCGGAAGAGTGGTTTGGCCCAGACCTTTGAAAAGGCAATGAGCCTGAATAATAGCGAGATCAACCCCTTTGTCTATTATCAGCCATCCAACAAGAAAACCGTCTTTATGGCCGCCCCGTTGTTGGCCGACAACGAAGTCCTCGGCGCTATAGCCATTCAGCTTAATGAAGATCACTTGTTTGAAATATTTAGCGATTATGTTGGGTTAGGTAAAAGCAGTAAGTTGGTGGCTGGTCGTCAGCTTCCCGATGGTACTGTTGTTGCTGCTGGGCCGCTGCGTAACCATCCAGAAGCTCTTCAGCAAGGCTTGGTTTTTCAGGAGGGAGTCACAAGCCCCATGCTAAAGGCGGTCCTTGGAGGGAAGGGCTACGGGGAGACCACTAATTATCGAGGACGAAAAATTGTGGCAGCCTGGGACTATATTCCTTCATTGGCGTGGGGTTTAGTAATCAGGATCGATCACTCCGAGACCTTTGCGCCTGTTTACCAGTACGATCAATTTATGATTTTTCTGATATTGATCACTCTTCTGATGGTTGCGGTCGGTGTCCTGTTTGCTACTAAACACATTACTGATCCAATAAAAAAATTAACCACAACGGTCAATAATTTCACCGACGGGGATTATAAGGTTCGAACCAAGGTTTCAAGCAACAATGAAGTGGGTATTCTGGCAACGACTTTCAACAATATGGCCAATGAGATTGATATGCATAAATCTGCCATGGCAGAAAATTATGATCAACTCCTGGCAAAAATGCATGAACTGCAAACAGCAAAAGAGCATCTGCAAAAAAGTGAACAAAAACACAGAACCATTCTGGACAGTTCTATTGATGCTTTCTGGATAGTTGACCTGAGTGGCAACGTCATAGAGGTCAATGATTCGTTTTGTGCTATGCTTGGCTATTCACGGGAAGAAATGCTCTCTATGCATATTACTGACATTGAGGTAGATGAATCTCCAGAAGAGGTCCAAAAGCATGTTGCTGAAGTCATTGAGTGCGGTCACGAACGCTTTGAAACCCGGCACCGTCATAAGGATGGTCATATCTTGCAGGTCGAGGTCAGTTCTAACTTTAATAGGGATCTTGGCGATCTATTCTTTGTCTTTCAACATGATATTTCGGAACGTAAACAGGCGGAAGAGGCGCTTTCTCTCCAGGCACAAATTATCGAAAATATGACGGAGGGCGTCTATCTTGTTAAGGCCTCTGACGCTACTATAGTTTTTGCTAACCCGAAATTTGAAAAGATGTTTGGATATAATGCGGGTGAAATGGCCGGGCAGCCTGTTGCCATTGTCAACGCTCCTTTCGATAAGAGTGCGGAAGAGGCTGTCGACGAAATAAGGGGAATCCTCGCAAAAACGAGATCCTGGCAAGGGGAAGTAGTAAATATAAAAAAAGATGGCACGATTTTTTGGTGTTATGCCAAGGTTTCCAAATTCAAGCACAGTGTGCATGGTGAGGTGTATGTTTCGGTGAATAGCGACATAACGGCACGCAAGGAGGCGATCAAAAAACAGGAGTTGTTGGAAAACCAGCTTCATCAGGCTCAAAAAATGCAGTCTCTTGGAACACTGGCAGGAGGAATTGCCCACGAGTTCAATAATTTTCTCGGCATTATCATTCTTAATGCCGAGATAGTTCTGGATAACATCCCTCCGTCTGGACCAGCACAACGGCAGATGGAAAGAATTGTTAAGGCCGGGCACCAAGCAAAAACACTAATCAGCCAGATCCTTACCTTCAGCAGGGTAACAAGCCCGAAGCTCGCCCCGATTATTTTTCATAAACTGATTCATGAAATTATGATATTTCTGGAGGCTACTCTCCCGGCATCTATCAAAATCGTCCAGGATGTCCCGCCAGAAGATTATTTAGTTTTAGTGGATGCTGCTGAAGTTCATCAAGTTGTGATAAATCTGTGTTCCAATGCGGCCCACGCCATGTCCAGTGGATCAGGGACTTTGACAACCAGCCTTAAAACGCTATCTATTCAAGAATCTGATTTAGATAAGTTTAACTTAAGCAAGACAGGTAGGTATGCGAAGCTTTCTGTAAACGATACCGGTACAGGGATGAATAAGAATATAATTCAACGAGCCTTTGAGCCATTTTTTACCACTAAAGAAGTCGGCAAAGGAACCGGCATGGGTTTATCATTGGTTTATGGTATTATGGAAAGATACAATGGCTCAGTTTGTATTGAAAGTGAACTTGGTAAGGGCACAACTGTTCAGTTGTATTTCCCGCTTGTCGAACCCAAAAGTGGTAAATAAGAAAAAATGAGGAAGCAGATGCCTACAATCTTGATTATTGAAGATAACGTAGATTTTCGCGAGACCTTAAAGGAAATGTTGGAATTGGAAGGATATGATGTCGTTGAGGCGCCTGACGGAAGAGCGGGTATTAATATGTATCGTAATAATCCGGTGGGGCTAGTTATTACCGATATCATCATGCCGGAAGTTGATGGTATTGAGGCTATCATGGAACTGCGCCAGGACTACCCCGATGTCAAAATTATTACTATTTCAGGAGGGGGGCGGACTTTCCCTGACCCCGAGCTATTTCTGAGCGCAGCAGAAGAGTTGGGATCTATACAATCTTTCATGAAACCTCTTGATCGAGTGGCGTTTATGGCAGTAGTGCGAGAGGCTCTCCCTCTATCAGGAGATTGATGCCAAAGCTGACTGCTCTAGCCTGGACAACGTTCAATGACCGGTATTGGTGTTCTTTTCGGGGATGCTTGAAACCCCTCGCCTTCAAGCGAAGAAACGTTTATCGCTGTCCGGAAATAAACATTTCATATCTACAAAAAGAAAGTAATCGATGCACGCTTAACAGCGTCTAGCTACAACTTTGAAGTGCGCCCGTTTTCATACGAACTTGGCCAGAATCAACTTAAGTGTTAGAAATTGCACAACAATGCGTTCAACGCCGACCAGCGAGCACGCACTTTTTCTTGAGCTAGGTTCAACAATTTACAATGCTCAAAGTTGGTTGCCAAACTGGCCGGCTGGCGGGTTAACTTTGACGATATAGAATCTGTCAGGCCGTGAACGTTTGCAAAAAAGGCAATCAATAACAATGCGTTTCATCCATACCGCTGACATTCACCTCGGCAAAACCTATCGCAACTCATTAGGAGAAGCGGAGCGTTACGAAGATTTCTTCCGCTGCCTATCGGGCATCGTTGATAATGCGGTGAAGAAAAAAGTCGACTTTGTGCTGATCGGGGGTGATCTATTCCACACCGGTCAAATCCTGCCCAAGACCTTTGCCAAAACCATCGAAATCCTCCAACCCCTTAAAGAAGCCGGCATCCCCTGCATTGCCATCGAAGGCAACCACGACTGGATTCACCGAAGAAACAATATCTCCTGGATGGAAGCCCTGTCCGAAATGGGCTATATCCGTTTGCTGCGACCTTCCCGCACCGAGGACGGTGGCTATCTTTTTGAGCCATTTAATGAAGAGACCGGCACCGGTGGCCATATCCAACTCGGTGGTTTGAATATCTATGGGCTGGGTTATATCGGCGCCAATGCCGGCAGCCATGTCGAGCGGATATGCGAGGCGGTGACCACCGAGAACAATCTGCTGCTTTTCCATGTCGGTATCTGGAAATATTCGCCGGTTGAGATCGGCAATATGAAGATCGAAGAGGCTCATCCCCTGGCCGAAAAATTCAGCTACGTCGCCCTTGGCCACGGCCATAAACCTTACGTGATCGAAACCCCGGCAGGAAAATCATACGCATACAACCCCGGCGCTCCCGAGCGAGTCAACTTCGGGGAAGAGAAGTACGACAAGGGCTACTATTTCGTTGCCGGCGATGATGGCAAATTTTCACCTGAATTCAAACCGACCGATCCCCGACCGATGCTGGTTGAGGCCATCAATCTGGACGGGGCGGAAGATGCTGATACCGCCCTGGCCCGTTTTCGTGAGCAGGTCCAGGAAAAACTGGTCGGAAAAACCGACGTACGGGCGCCGCTTCTGGAACTGAAACTGGCCGGACGGGTCGGTTTTCATCCCTTTGAGCTGGGCCGGGAACGGTTGCGGCTGGCTCTGGATGAGTTCGCCTCACCCCTACACGTAGAAATAAAGAATCACCTTTCCCTGGTGGCCAGGACCGGCGGGGAAGAGGTCGTCAAAAAGTCCCTGGCCGAGATTGAAAATGATGTGCTGCACGAATTGATCGGAGCACACAGCAAATACCAGGGGCGTGAAGAAGAGTTGGCTGGGTTGTCTCTGGCGATCCGCGACCTGGTCCTGAAGGGTGATGTTGAAGATGATGAGTTGCTCGGGCTGTTTTCGGATAATTCATGACTATTTCAGAAATAATGGCTTGTCTTCCCCGTAATTTCATGGGTGTTTCCGAAAATTCGGAGATTGTTTCAAGTGATAGAATACTATTTGCTTAATCGATATAGGTTTTCTCAAATAATCACTATAGGCGAGTCGATCTTGGCGGTTCTGCTGCGTCAGCGAACAGTCGGCATACCCAAGTATGGCCAACTGCCCGCTTTCTTCCATAACTACCACCCTCGACTCGTGAATAATCCGAGCTAATATGCAAATCCTCTCAATTACTTTAAAAAACATCAAATCTCACCGTGACAAGGAGCTGCATTTTGTCAACGGGATCAATGTCCTTTCCGGTGACAACGGGGTCGGTAAAAGCACGATCTTTGAGGCCATTGGCTATGCCCTGTTCGGGGTAGATGCCCGTGACTTTGTCGGGAACATCGACCGCTTTATTACCATCGGCGCCAAGAAGGGTGAAATAGCCGTGACCTTTGCGCCCGGTGATGGCGCAACCTATCGGGCTTCCCGCAGTGTCGGGGCTGGTTCCAAATGGCTGCTGGCCAAAGAACTTGGCGAAACCTTTGAAGTTGAAGATCATGCCGGAGCCCCGGAGACAGAAGCCCGGATCAAGGAACTTCTGGGTCTCGATAGCGTCCGGCCCCTGGCCGATCAATTTAAACTGGTGATCGGTCCTTTCCAGAATGAATTCCTGGGTCCTTTTGTCCTCAAGCAGCCAGCCAAGCGACAGGAAGCCTTTGACGAGATCCTCGGTATCGATGCCTGGCGTAAAACATTTAAAGGTACCAGCACCCTGCTGGCGGCAGTCAAAAGCAAGATTGAAGTACTGAACGTGGAGATAGAAGGTAAACAGGAACAGGTTGCCGCCTTGCCCGATCTTAAAAAGGAATTAGCCGGCCTGATTCGTGAGGCCGAAACACAGCAGCAGGAACTGACGGGCAAGGAAAAAGCTTTAGGTGAGACAGAAAAGCAGCTCACCAAACTTGATGAACAGGAAAAAACGGCTAATACCGTTAAGTCGGAAATCAAGGTTATGGAGAATCGTATCCGTGACGGAGAAGGTAAGATAACCGACCAGAACAAAAGGGTTAAAGAAGCCGAACAGGCCATGGAAACCCTGGAGAAGACCAAGGGTGACAAGGAGGCGTTTGAAGCGGCTGAGGCGAATCTTAAGGCCTTGCGAGAGCAGGAGAAGCAGAAGCGAGAGATCGAGAAGGATATCAATGCGCTGGATAAAGAAAGTGCCCGCCTTGGCCAGGCCCTGGAACACGAAATAAGTGAAGTCGATAAAACAGGGAAACAACTTACCGCAGAAGAAAGCCAGCTCAAAAAAGATCAGAAAGCCCTTGTCGCCGATGAAAGCTTAAGCAAAACGGCGGCCCGGTTACCGGAACTGAGAAAAGAGGTAGAAAAACTTCGCTCGGCCCAGGGCCTTCTTGAAGGGAGGCGGGCAGGCTTACAGGAGGGCAAGGAAAAACTGGCCGAAGGGGTTTGCCCGTTTTTTAAGGAACAGTGTCAGAATATTGCCGGCGTGGCCCCCCGTGACGTGTTCACCGCCAGGGTAGAAGAACTGGACACCGAGGGGCTTGAACTGGGTAAGCGTTTGGCTGGCCTGAGCCAGGATATCGAGGCAGCAGAAAAAGCCCAGCAGAAAATTGATTCACTTAAGGTAAGAGCGCAGGAACTTGAAAAACAGCTAACCGGGCTGGCCAAGAGGCGAGATGAAAACAATAAGCGCATGCTTGCCCTTGAAGGGGCAAAAAAGGCGCAGGCAGAGGCCGAGAAAAAGGCTGGAGCCCGCAAAGAAGATATCACGAAGTATCACAATCTGGATGGCGAAATAACCAGGATCGAGAAATTACGGACCGAACATCAGGCCGGCCGGGATGCTTTCTTTGCCAATCAGAAAGACGCCCAGGATCTTAATAATCGCCGTGAAATATTGCAGGAGTGGACAAGACTTTTAGAAGTGATAAAAACCGAGCTGGCTGCCAAGCAGCAAGAGCTTGTCGAGCTGGAGAAGGATTATGACCTGAAGCGCCACACCGAGGTTCGCCTGGCAAAAGAGCAACTGGTTGCAGAGGTCGCCACCATCAAGCAGAAGATTACCGACCTCGGCAAAGATCGACTCCGCCTCGAAGGAGAGATCAAAAAGCTGGAGCAAATCAAGCAAGATATCAAAGGTAAGTTGGCGGAAAAGAAAATCTTTGCTGGTAAAGAAGAGTTGGTTAAATTTTTACGGAGCAAGATCTTCAATAATGTTTCAGCCCAGCTCTCCGAGCGTTTCCGGGAAGAGATAAGTTTACGGGCCGACAATATCTATCGCAACATTGCTGAAACCGATGAAGAGCTTCACTGGGGCGATAAATACCAGATCGTGCTGCGGGACATGCAGGACGGAGAGATAAGAGAGCGGACCGATGACCAATTGTCCGGCGGCCAGACGATGAGCGCCGTAGTATCCCTGCGCCTGGCCTTGTTGCAAACTATCGGTGCAAGGGTTGCTTTCTTTGACGAGCCGACCTCAAACCTCGATGCTGCCCGCCGGGCCAATCTGGCCCATGCCTTCCGGGCTATTGATGTGGGCCGCGAAGAGGTGACCGAGCATTGGTACGACCAGCTTTTTCTGATCAGCCACGACGTAGCCTTTACCGAAGTGACTGATCAGATTATTGCGCTCGAGTAAAAAAGAGTAGCGCCAGATTCTCGCAAACTCGGGCCATGGTATTGACTGATGGAGCTAGTCCTCATTTTTTATGAGTATTTTTGAAAAGTTATTTTAACTGATTGTACTTGTGTGTTAAACCTTTGGTTTGCTGTGGAATATCAAGGTCACAGTTTGTACCAAATGAAATACATGGTTTGTTTTTCAGATAGCGCAGACTTCGAAA
>DAOVJK010000261.1 GCA_030673265.1 Pseudomonadota bacterium
CCTGGCCCATGACGGTGAAGGGTGGGGCAATCATAACCTCCCGGTCGAGTGCCTCGGCGGCGGCGCGGACCACAGCCAAGGCCAGTTGTTCGGCTTCGCCCAGATTCGTGTTCATCTTCCAGTTACCGGCGATTAGGGGGGTGCGTGTCATTGTTCTCTCCTACTGATTGTTAGCTTCGAGGGCTTTAACGCCAGGTAGCTCCTTGCCTTCCATGAGCATCAGGAAGGCGCCGCCACCGGTGGAGATGTATGAGATGTTATTGGATTCGCCGGCCCGGTGGACCGCCACATCGGTATCGCCGCCGCCGACAATGGTCAGGGCATGGGAGGAGGCCAGGTGCTGGACCATGGCCATGGTGCCCCGGGAGTAAGCATCCATTTCGAAAGCGCCCATCGGGCCGTTCCAGATGATGGTCTTGGCATCTTCCAGGGCCTCGGAGAAGAGGGTGGTGGTCGCCGGACCGATATCGAGGATCATCCACTCCCTGGGGACCTCCTGGACGGTGGTCCGCTTGGTTTCCGCCCGGGCATCGAATTTGTCGGCGACGATACAGTCCACCGGCAGATATAGTTTGACGCCCTTGTCAGCCGCTTTCTTGACCAGTTCCAAGGCGGTATCGAGTAAGTCATCTTCGATCCTTGACTTGCCGACCTCGTAGCCCAGGCTTTTCAGGAAGGTGTTGGCCATGGCGCCGCCGATGATCATTTTGTCAACCCGGTCCAAGAGGTTCCGCAGGGCGCCTAATTTGCTGGAAACCTTGGCGCCGCCGATGATGGCGACCAGGGGGCGGAGGGGCTTGCTGACCGAACGGTTGAAATAATCCATCTCTTTCTGAAGCAGGAAGCCGGCGGCCGATTTTTCAAGGAGTTCCGGGAGACCGACTACCGAAGCATGGGCCCGGTGGGCAACGGCAAAGGCGTCGTTGATGTAGATCTCTCCCAGTTCGGCTAATTCTTTGGCAAAGGATCTGTCGTTCTGTTGTTCTTCCGGGTGGAAACGCAGATTTTCCAGCATGATGACATCGCCCGGCTGCATGGCCTCGATCATCGTCTTAACTTCGGCGCCAATACAGTCCGTCGCCAGTTTGACCTCTTTGGAGATCAGGCGCGATAAGCGCTTGGCGGCCGGCGCCATACTGAATTTAGCCACCCGCTGACCCTTGGGTCGGCCCATATGGGAAATTATGATGATCTTGGCATCTTCGTCCAGCGCATAATTAATGGTGGGCAGCACTCCCCTGATCCGGATGTCATCGGTGATGTTGCCATGTTCATCCAGGGGGACATTGAAGTCGACGCGGATGAGCAGTTTCTTGCCTTTAATGTCGAGGTCTCTGATGTTCTGCAAAGATCAATCTCCATATTTTTGTTAACTGATTTTTCAAAACATTCTTGCTTGCCGGGACTTTTCTGTCAGGACAGGGCCAAGGGTAAGCAGAAGGTCTCGCCTTGCCTATTACTATAATAGTTCTTTAGGAGCCCTGTCATCAGAAAAGCAAATTTTTCATAAAAGGAGCCGGCCGCAGGGTTGAGGTCGTGCCGCTGCCGGTGGCATTTGTGGCAACCTGCTTCCCCGAGCAGTTTGATTGATTTGCCGAGCAGGCGGCAAGGTGCGAGGCGGGGCGATTAAAATAAAGATCCCCCTCCGGTTGGGCCAAGGTCCAAGGAAGGGGAGGGGGATGGGTTGCCAATGGCTAAAATGACAGGCAGGTCATTTTAGCCATTGGCGAGACGGGCCAGCGGTTGATTTCTAGACCATCTGGTCGGCGATGCTGACGGTGCGATCAGCCAGCATATTGGTGTAGCTGCCCAGCTCATTGTCGTACCAGCCATAGATAACGGCCTGGGTAACCGGTACATCGATTTTATCTTTGTCGCCGTTGCCGAGGCCGAGCTTGGCAAGATTTACCTGGATATTGGCGGTTCTGGTATGGGTCTCGGTGCCTTCTATAATAGTAGCAGCGAAGGGCATACCGATAACGTCGGAGGAGACATTCTGTTCTTCAGAATAGAGTAAGTATGGCGAGGTTTTAGCGAACTCTTGATAGATTGTATTGATTTTATCCCTCTTGATCGGGTCGCCAAGGTCATCTTGAAGGTTCAGGACCAGAACGATAATGGAGCCGGTGTTGGTCGGGATGCGCACCGATTCGGCAATAAAGCCGATGCTTCTCATCTCCGGAATAACCAGGGGCAGGGCCCGGGCGGCGCCGGTCGTGGTCAGGATGATATTGTTAAGAATGGATCTGCTTTTCCGCAGATCGGTGGCACCGGTATTGGGGAGCCGATCCAGAACCTGCTGGCTGCCGGTGGCGGCATGGACGGTCACCATTGAGGCGGAAAGAAAATTTTCGGCGCCGATCTGATCAAGCAGTGGTTTGATCATGTAAGACAGGCAGGTGGTGGTGCAGGAAGCGGCTGAAATCAGGGTGTGCTTACCTGGGATATAATCCTCATCGTTGATGCCCATAACCGTGGTGACTGCGTCGTCGGGCATGGCCATGCCTTTTTCCTTGATCTTGAATGGCGCCGAGAGGAGAACTTTCTCGGCCCCAGCCTGCAGATGGCCGCGAAAGGCGCCTCTGGGGCTGTCGGGGCCGGCGGTGGGATCGGTGAAAACCCCGGTGGTATCGACCACCAGGCGGACATCGTTCTCTTTCCAGGCAATATCTTTGGGATTGCGGGCGGTGCGCAGGATTTTTACGGGGACGCCGTTGACCCGCATGGTGCCTTCTTTGTCATTCAGCTCTTCGATGACACGCTGATCATGACAGGCGCCGAAAAGGTAGCCGCTGAGCCGGCCATAACTACTGTCTCGTTCAATTGAGGCAGCCAGATCATTGAGGCTGGTGCCGATCTCACGACCGACGTTGGCAACGATTTCTGAAAAGTGTTTACGGCCGACATGATGCCACAGGGAAAGTTTGCCGATCCTGCCGAGTCCGTTGAGTCCAAGTTTCATTTTCGTACATCTCCTTGCTTGCTTCATTTTCGGTTTGATCAGGCCGTATGCTGACCTGAATAGAGTTAACTTTTAAACGACTGACTATAAGAAAGGACGGGAGTTCAGGCAAGTAAAACTTGCCGAACACGAACAGTTAGGTCTGGCTGGGATGGTTTAGCGTCGATTGAGCCGGAAGCTTTTTTTAAGCCAAAATATGGTTGACAATCACAACTTCTCGACTATAATCGCACGATTCATTTGTGTGAATGGGCCTATAGCTCAGTTGGCTAGAGCCACCGGCTCATAACCGGTCGGTCCCTGGTTCGAGTCCAGGTAGGCCCACCATTTATTTAAGGTAGAAAACCATAAAGCAGGGTCGGATATTGTTCAGTTGGTCAAAGTTCCCGATGACGGGGCACAAGATATGCGAATGAGGAGATACGGTCACTTTAAAACCGACTCTTTTTTTATAAAATTGAGTAAAACAATCCGGGTCCAGGCATTACAGGGTGAAAATCCAGCCGGACCATGAAAAGGTGCAAACGCTGAAGCGTTGCACCTTTTTTTTTATTTCAGGGCCTTAGCCCCTGTTTACGTAACAAAAAGGCAAAACAATAAAAAAATATCATTTCACTACTTTAGTTGCATTGCGGTTAAGGCACTTACACCCCTCAGCTAAGCGAAGACTCCGAGGGGTTCTGGACAGGAGCCAGGGCATTAATTTATTTTCAGTTTATCCGGATTAGGATTCAGCAATGAGCAAAGCGCAACCTGTTTTAAAGGAGCTGTTGGCGATCCTCGATGAGATCGCGGCGCCCTCGCTGGCTGAGCCCTGGGACAATGTCGGCCTGATGGTTGGCGATCCCGGCCAGGAGATCAGCGGGGTGCTGGTTGCCCTTGATGTCAGCGAAGCAGTTATGACTGAGGCGGCAAGTCATGGGTGCAACGTGGTGGTTAGCCATCATCCCCTTATCTTCAAGCCTTTGTCGGCGATTAGAACCGATCAGGTTACTGGCCGTTTGTTGACTCGGGCCCTGGCCGGACAAATGGCGGTGGTGAGCTGTCATACCAACCTCGATAAGGTACCCGGCGGCGTCAATGATGCGCTGGCCATCGGCCTCGACCTGCAAAATTGCCGGGTGCTGGCTGCTGATTCCGGCGGGGCTGCTGAGATCGGTTTTGGGCGGCTCGGGGATTTGCGTTCGGTTACGGCCTTCCCGGAATTTATCGACCTCCTGCTGGCGCTCCTGGATTTACCGGCGGTACGGGTGGCCGGGGTTGTGCCAGAGCAGCTTTTGTCCATAGCGGTTTGCGGTGGCAGTGGTTCTGAATTGGCTGAGACTGCCATGGCGGCTGGCGCCCAGGTTTTCATTACGGGTGAAGTCAAGCACAGTACCGCCAGGTGGGCTGAAGATGCTGGTTTCTGCGTCATTGATGCCGGCCATTTTTCAACCGAAAAACTGGTGGTGCCCGGGCTGGTGTCAGCCATTGCCAAGGGCGCTGCTGACCGGGGTTTGGCTTTGAATATTTGTGGCACGGAGGTTCAGGCCAGTCCGTTTCAGTACTATTTTAGGAAATAATCCTGTCGCGAGAACGGTGGCAGGTTTTTTAGTTTAGTAATTATTTTTCAAAAAATGAATATCTAGGGGAGTTGCAATTGAAAGAAGAAATCAAGAGACTGA
>DAOVJK010000241.1 GCA_030673265.1 Pseudomonadota bacterium
ACCTCTGACTACCGCACCAATACTTGCCCCCTCCGGGACTGAGAGGGTAACCATGCTCCTGGAAGAACCTCAATCGACAGCCCGCAATCTAAAACGAAAACAACGCCCTCAAGTCCTTGAAGTATTGCGATGCACAGATCACGATAACTCTTTCGCCCTTCTCGATCTGGGTGTCTCCTACTGCCGCTACCCACTTATCGTCGCGAAATACACTGCCAATAATAATTTTACCGGCAATAACAGAATAAAGCTGCGACAAAGGCTTGAGGGTAATAAGGGCGTCGGGAGGCGCAACCAGGTCGATCACCTCTGCGTCAAAGCCGTGTAGATGTGAGACGGAAAGCACTTCGCTCCGCCTGATATAGGTGAGGATTTCGTTACCGGCAAGTATTTTTTTGTTCAGGGCGATATCAGAGCCACTGGTCGTGGCAAGGACCTGATAATCCTCTTTGTTGACCAGTGATATTGTTTTCCGATCGGTTTTAAACTGTTTTTTCTCTTCCTGTTCACTCATCAGGTGTTTGGCCATCAGGCAGCTCATGATATTGGTCTCATTCTCACCGGTGGCAGCGATGAAGGTATCCATATCCAGCAAGCCAGCCGCCAGCAGCACCTCTTTGTCGGAACCGTCACCAAGGAGAACCTCTGTGTCTGTCAACTCAGCGGATAACTTTTCGGCCTGCTCCTCATCTTTTTCGATCAGCTTGACCCGCATCGTTTTACCCAGCTGTTCAGCGACCAGGCTGCCCACCATACCACCGCCCAGGATCATTACCCGGTAACGACGCTGTTGTTTAACACCGGTTAATTCCATCAACAGCTTCAGGTCTTCGTGACCCGCCATGAAAAGCACCTGGTCCTGGGGCAGGATTTTATCCTTGCCGCCAGGTATGATGGTCTTGATCCCGCGGCCAATGGCCACGACCCTAAATGGGAATTCATTATATATCTGAGCGATTTCTATAAGACTCTTATTGGCCATTGGAGATGTAGTACTGATCCGGGTGGCCATCACCTGCACCTGACCCATGGCAACATCGATGATCTCAGTGCCGGCCGTCCGCTTAATCAACCGAACGATTTCCTGGGCGACCAGTTCCTCCGGGTGGATGAACAGGTCGATCTTCAGGTCCTCAGCGCTCAGCAGGGAGTCTTCCCTGCCGAACTCCTGGTGGCGTATCCGGCAGATCTTCTGCGGGATGCCGAACTTGTCAGCGATCTGCGCACCCATCATATTGAGCGCATCCTTATTGGTCACCGCGATCATGTAGTCCATTTTCTCGGCATTAGCCTCCCGCCAGCATTCGATGCTAAGGGCGGAGCCGGTAATAAACCGAGCATCCATATTGGCATCGGCATAACTGACGAGTTTGCTTTCCGGTTCTATGGCAGTAACCGAGTATCCCTCATCCTGTAACCGCTTGGCGAGATAAGAACCCATGCCGCCAAGGCCAAGGATAAGAATATTTTCTTGTTGTGATGTCGCTTTTTTTCTAAACATGGCGAAGTGTATTCCGTTTAAATCATTAAGTCGGGCCTATTTCTTCCAGAATGAAGGATAGAAAACCACCAGAGCTGAGAACATCTCAAGACGACCGACCATCATATTCCAGGCTAGAAACCATTTCCCTGTATCCGAGATAAAGGCGTAGTTCTCTGACGGCCCCACATCTCCGAAGCCGGGACCGATGTTCATCAGGGCGGCAATCACCGAACTCATGGCAGTGACATAGTCCATGGAGTCTAACAGAACCATGACACAGCCGCCAAGTAACACCATAAAAATATTGACGATAAAATAACAGATTGCCAGGTCGATGATTGCCTGCTCCACCGGTCGCTGGTTAAGCCGGATCGAGATCACCGCCATGGGCTGAAAAAATATCTTGCGAATCGAGGCATACATGTACTTGCAGATGATCACATAATGGACCACCTTGATACCGCTGGTGGTCGACCCGGCACAGGCACCGATAAAACAGACCGCGTAGAGAAACATCTGGGAAGCCTGGGGCCATAGTTCATAGTCGGCGGTGCCATAGCCCGTGGTGGTCAATAAAGAGATGACCTGGAAAGTACCGTAGCGGAGCGAATCCATAGCGCCGTAGGTATTGTTCTGCCACAAAATGAAAGACACCATCCCGCAGAAAAAGAGGATAAAACCTATATACCAGCGAAACTCGGTATTTATCTTGAGTGCTCGCCAGTCGCCTCGCATCATCTGGTAGAAGAGGATAAAGGTCATGCCGCCGAGGAACATGAACAGGATGATAATCCAGTCGAAATAGGCGCTGTTATAATGGCCAATGCTGGCGTTTTTTGGCGAGTAACCCGATGTGGAGACCGTACCAAAGGCGGTGCACATGGCGTCGAACATTGGCATGTCGCCCAGCCAAAGCAGGATGATCTGCAGGATATTGAGCCCTAGATAGATCAGCCAGAGCATGATCATGGTGTCTCTGTTTCGGGCCTTGAACTTTTCTTTGGTGATCACTTGTCCCGGACTCGACTCGGCCCGAAACAGACGCATACCGCCCATGCCCTTGGGCAGGAAGATGATGGTCAGGGTCAGAAAGCCCATACCGCCTAGCAGGTGGGTCTCACTGCGCCAGAACAGCAGACCGTGTGGAAGCGATTCAATGTCTGTAAGAATGGTGGCACCGGTCGTGGTGTAACCGGACATCATCTCAAAGAAGGCGTCGGTAAATGAAGGGATTGACCCATGGATCATGAAGGGTAGTCCCGATAAGGCAGAGACCAGGAACCAGCCGACGACAGCGATAAAAATACCGTCTTTTATATTCAGCTCTTCATCGCTGCGGCAATACTTCCAGCTGGGCAGGCCAAGACCAACGGTGATCAGCGCCGAGTAGATAATGGGCAGCAGGTCCGATTCATTGTAATAAACGGAGCAGATCGCCGGCAAAAACATGAAACTGCCGGTTACGATCAATAAAAGCCCCAGGACATGTGCGATTGAAATAAAATGCATAGGCAATTGGAGTGATGGTAGGCGCAGCCGGATCAGGGTTTGTTCAGTAAACCTGATAGTGGGTGCTGCCAGCTTTAATTACTTTGCTGGAATTAATTTTGTCTCCTGTTTAGAGCCTTTTCTAATAGCCGTAAAATGGTAGAAAGTCAAGTTGTTCGTATCAGCGCCAGCCATCTTCTATAATAAAATCAACATGTTACCCTTTGCATGTCATGGTGATGTGACAAGAAATCTGAGGGCATGGGGTCTGAGAAATCTGGTGACACAATACTAATTAATCACTGATCAACTCTGTCGACTCTGGGGTCGAACCACGCTAACTAGCTTAAATCATTAAGAACTAGTCTTGAAAACAGGCCGCTTTGGAGCCAGTAATGACGTTTTTGAGGGCCAAAAACGCGACTGTAAACCTGAATTACTTGGGATACATCTCTTTTCAAGTCAGCATGTGCAGTCCTTTGATCTCTTCTGATAATCAATTAACTGATTCTTCTGATTGACCTCAATTTCACAGCATTCGTGGAGTATTGTTTTAAGTAACGACCGGCCTCTCTGAACCCGTGACTTGGCCCCCGACAACGATATTCCTTCGAGCTCGGCTACTTCCTTCTGGGTCTTTCTTTCTATTTCCGAAAGTCGAATTGCCTCCCGGTATTTATCCGGTAACTCCTTGATCATCGGATCAAGGCATACTGATAATTCCCCCCTGATAATTTCTTCATCATCAGGCAGGGGCTGGGCGATCCATTCGGGTAGAGCTTCATCCGGTTTTTTTGACCGATAGTGGTCTATTATTGTGTTTCTCGTTATCTGGAATAACCGGTTCTCAAGTTTTGTCCCTTCCTTCAGGGAGTCTATCCGGGAATGGATTTTTATGAATACCTCCTGGGAAATATCATCGGCCATCTATAAGAAAATCTTAGGGGTATATTTGATTATTAAGAAACAAAATATTCTTTGATAACAAATAGATACTCATGAAGTTAAAGGGACTGCAGCAATTCACACTTGCATTCTGACCGATTAAATAGAACAAGGTTATTTTACCCCTGCCAACCGACATACACAAAACATTTTCAGTTTTTGTCCCAACTGATCACGGCCCACCTAGGGGTATGGTTGCGTGCCAAGCGCCATCTGCCATCCGGCTGTACGGCCAATCGTTCCGCCAAAAATCTCTCAAAACCAGCCTGTTCCCCCGGTCGCAGCTCTTCAAGCATCCACAGGCATGAATCAGCCGCCTCTGCCCTGGTTGCAAAAACTTCAGTAAATTCGGCCGGGATAAAATCGACTCGGGCATTAATCCCCATCTGATAGAGCATATTAACCGTAATTATATAATCGGACCCAGGCGCAAAAGGCCGACCAACCGCCGCGAAAACATCCGGATCAAACGGCCCGGCCCCGACCCGGTCGGTAATTACCACCTTGCGCCGGGACCACTCATTGAGCCTGACCAGAGCCCCGGCCAGATCATCAACCGCCAGGGAGCGGGAAGCCACCGCGACGTCGTGGATCTCCACCCCGAGCGACCGCCAGTCATCCTCCCAGGCAGCCAAGACGGTGGTGATATTCGCCAGGCCCTCCGCCGCTGCAGCGGAGCCAAGCTCGGCCAGCATATCCGGCGAGAAATCCAGGGCCGTAACTGTCTTGGCCCGCTTGGCCAGGGGCAGAGCCAGCGTACCCGGCCCGGAGCCAACATCAAGAACCGTCTCATCGCCGCCCACATCAATAAACGGCAACAGTTTGTCAATATAAGCAGAACCCCGATTGCGGCGGGCGAAGGACGTAGCCTTCCGGTCCCATTCCTTGCGCCCTTTTGATTTGCGAGAACGACTCTTGCGGCTCTCGCGCCAGATAAGGGACCAGTCTATTTCAGCTAAACTACTCATAGGAAGAGAATCAGGAAGCGGTATCCAGCAGTTGCAGACGATTGAGCAAAACGGTGACCT
>DAOVJK010000079.1 GCA_030673265.1 Pseudomonadota bacterium
GCCTATCTGGGAATCAACCATCTGTGAGAAATATCCTTGTCGGTAAAGCAGAGAGATCGCAACAACCGGTACTTTGCAATCGGCAAAACTCTTCAAGGTGTCGCCAGCCAGCACTCCCAGGCCGCCGCCATAGTTGGGGATCTTGGCGGGGCCGTTGAGGAAACTCTTGGTGAAATTATCAAGAACCGGATCGGTGCTGCCGGTAATGTCAAGTTCAAGAAGTCGGGACTTGATTGGATGGAAAACGTCCCGGTCTGCCGCGATCTCCATAGAGATGTAGGTTACTGAATTGCCGGTTGGTGCAGTGAGATTGCGCCAGACTTGATCCTGCACCTTTTGAGAAACGCCGAAATAGGTTCCCCATTGGTTGGTCGAAACCATGTCGTGCAAAATCTGGTCTTTATCGATAAAAGTGGAGCTTGATTTTTTCATTTTGAGTTAACTCCCCGAAAATATGATTATCACGCTACCAATAAGCAGTTTTGCCAGATAATGGCAAGTAACTTTATGAAATCTAATTTGAAAAAAACATTGAATTTTACTTAGTATTTCTTTAGGGTCATCTAACAGAAAGTTGATATCGTTTTAATGGCGGTTCCTAAGCGATTTCGACTTAGAAAAAAATTATCGAGTTGCATTTTATATCATCACTTCTGTAGACTTTAGTTTTATTGGTCTTTACTTTCAATGAGGAGAATAGGTAAATGAGAATTAATAACCGTGGTCATTTTGTTGTTTTATTGATGGTTGTGTTACTTTTCGCTAGCATCTCTGCGTGTGCTAAAAAGCCTGTTGCCAAGGTGGAGCAGGAAGATGTTGCCAAGGTTGAAGAAGCGTCACCTGTTGCTGTAGAAGTCAGCGAACCTCAAGAGACAGGAGAGGCCAAGGGAGGTCCGGAGTCACTTGATACCCAGATTGTTGCTGAGGCTGATCCTTTAGAGGTAGAGGCCAGGACTTCTGCCGGTCTTTTCCCCCTATACTTCGATTTTGATAAATCCATTATTCGCAGTGACCAGGTTGAACGTGTTGAAAAAAATGCCGATTTTCTTAAAAACAACCCAGATGTAAGGGTCCGGATAGAAGGCAACTGCGATGAGCGTGGCACTAACGAATATAATATGGCCCTTGGCCAGAGAAGGGCATTGAGCGGCCAACAGTATCTGGTTAATCTTGGGGTTGCAAAATCCCGCTTTGATACGATCAGTTACGGAGAAGAGCGATCCATAAATTTTGGGCATGATGAATTGTCATGGTCTCAGAATAGACGTGATGATTTCGTTATTACTAAATAGCAAGTAGTTACGTTTGAAATAAGATTTATGATACCGGGGTAAGGGAAGATCTTACCCCGGTTTTTTATGAGAATTCAGGCACTTTTTTTAATACAGGAGAAATAATATGACGAAAAATTTGTTATCCACATTATGTGTTTGTCTCACTATTTTATTGTTTTTGGCCCAACCGGTTTTGTCTAGTGACACAGGTAAAATTGCCACCATGAATTTGCAGAAGGTTTTGGCCATTTCTAAAGCCGGGCAGACTGTCAAGAGTGCAGTAACAAAGAAGTTCGATGCATATCAGGAAAAACTCCAGCAGCAGGAAAAATCTCTAATTGCACTTAAAGGAGAGATTGAAAAAAAATCTTCGGCCTGGAGTGAAGCGGTCAAGACAAAAAAGGAGCGGGAGTTTAAGAGGCGCGTTACAGATCTTGAAGAAGAGTCGCAATATGCAGCAAACGATATGAAGGAGTTTGAACAAGAGCAAGTCGGGCCAATTCTTAAAGCGCTTGAGGAGATTATCGTTAAGTACGGTAAAGAAAAAGGTTATTCTCTAATCCTTGACACCAGTAAAGGCATCCTTTATCAAGATGAAGCTATTGATATTAGTGGTGATTTGGCGGCAGAGCTTGATAAGCGTCTTTCCGAGAAAAATAAATAATCTGTAAAATACTATTACTGAAACCGACAAAGTTCTGTTCGTAGAACTTTGTCGGTTATTTTTTGTCCTGTTTAGCGACTTACTGGTTGGCGGCGATCAACTTGAGAACTGCCTGGGTTATGGCTGGGGTGTCTATCCTGGCTTTTTTATAAAGTGTCTCCTGGGGGCCGTGCTCGATGAAATGATCCGGTAACCCCAGGTTTTTTACTCTGACAGTGTTGCTATGGCCTCTTTTTGCCAGGAGTTCCAGGACACTACTGCCGAAGCCGCCTTTCACCGCGTTGTCCTCCACAGTTATAACCAGACCTGTTTTGCTCGCCCATTCGTTGATCAGGTCGCCATCGATAGGGTTAATAAATCTGGGGTTAATAATCGCAGCTTCAACCCCGAGCTTCTGTAGGCCTTCGGCCGCAGACAGGGCAGGGTGCACCCGGTTGCCGACTGGCAGGATCAGGACATCTTTGCCTTCCCTGAGAAGTTCCCCTTTGCCTAACGGCAGCTTTTCAAAAGAACCAGACAGATCACAGCCGAAACCTGAACCTCTCGGATAACGGATAGCCACCGGGCCGGGATATGTAACGGCCGAGTAGAGCATGTTTTGAAGTTCTCTTTCATCCTTGGGAGCCATCAGGGTCAGATTGGGAATAAAACGCAGGAATGACAGGTCGAATACGCCGTGGTGGGTAGGACCGTCGTCGCCGACAATTCCGGCGCGATCGATGGCGAAGATAACATGCAGATTCTGCAAACAGACATCATGGATGATCTGGTCAAGGGCTCGTTGCATAAATGTCGAATAAATAGCCACTACCGGTACAATACCTTCTGTCGCCAAACCGGCTGCAAAGGTAACAGCATGTTGTTCGGCAATTCCTACATCAAAAAAACGATCCGGAAAGAGTTTGGCAAATCTGTTTAAGCCGGTTCCTGCAGGCATGGCGGCTGTAATTGCGGCAATGCGGGGATCGTCTTCGGCCATTTTGACAATGGTATCACCAAAAACCTTTGTATAGGAGACCGGAGCGGGCGGCAGGGGGATCGGTTTACCGGTCTTGATCTCAAAGGGTGAAACCCCGTGGTATTGATCAGGATTTTCTTCGGCAGGGGCATATCCTTTGCCCTTGGTTGTGATCACATGAATGAGAACCGGGCCCTTGCTGAAATCCCTGACATTCTTCATGGTTTCGATCAGGCTCTCGACCTGATGACCCTGAATAGGACCGACATACTCAAATTTAAAAGCCTCGAACAACATGCCTGGGGTGAAGAAGGCCTTGAAGCTTTCCTCGCTTCTTTTCAGGACATTATAGATGTTTTCGCCGACATTGGAGAAGGACTTTAAAAAAGTTTCTGTTTCCCGCTTGAATCGGGAAACAGTCTTACCCGTCATCTTGCGGCTCAGAAAGCTGGAAATAGCTCCGACATTGGGTGAGATCGACATCTCGTTGTCATTGAGAATAACGATCAGGTTCTTATCCAAATGACCGGCCTGATTTAATGCCTCGAAGGCCATGCCGCCGGTCATCGAGCCGTCGCCGATCACCGCAATTGAACGATGGGGATCGCCTTTCAATGATTTGGCCAGGGCAATACCGAGACTTGCCGAGATAGAAGTGCTGCTATGCCCGGTGTCGAAGGCATCGTAAGGGCTTTCTGCCCTTTTAGGGAATCCGCTTATCCCTTTGTATTGTCGCAGGGTATGGAATTTCCCCCTCCTGCCGGTTAATAATTTATGGGCGTATGACTGGTGGCCGACATCCCAGATGATTTTGTCATCCGGGGTGTTGAAGACATAATGCAGGGCGATGGTCAGTTCGACTACACCCAGGCAGGGACCCAGGTGCCCACCGGTTTTGGCACAGGTATTGATGATTTCTCGGCGAATTTCATCGGCGAGAACCGGCAAGTCTTTTATCGACAGGTTTTTGAGATCTTGCGGGGAATCAATGGATTCCAGGATTGAATTGTCATCGGTTGTCATAATATTTATGTTTTACGGATTGTATGGTTTTTAATAAAGATTTAGGTAGTTAAGTGATTTCATAAACCCAAGCATAACTCATTGGCTTGTTTACTATTATTTATTTCGGCTGATTATGTAAGTTGCAAGTTCCCGAAGAGGTGCCCCTCGCTCAGCAAAGGTGTCCAGCGCTGCCAAGGCCTCGGCAATGGTCTCTTCCGCCATTAGTTTGGTTTTTTCAATACCGAAAATGGCTGGATAAGTTGCTTTGCAACGATCTGCATCAGAACCGGCAGCTTTGCCGAGCTGTTCTGTTGTCCCTTCAACGTTAAGCAGGTCGTCGACTATCTGGAAAGCGAGGCCGATCTTTTCGCCGTAGGTAGTCAGATCTGCAAGTTGTTTGGGATCTGCTCCGCCAATCACGGCACCGCTCTGTACCGACGCAGTTATTAATGCTCCTGTTTTGCGGCTGTGAATTTGCCGGAGGGTGGTGATGTCGATGTCCTTTCCCTCGCAAGCGATATCCAGCGCCTGACCGCCAACCATTCCCAATGAGCCAACCCCGGTGGCAATTATGTTAATAATCTTAAGGCGCTTATCAGCTGGAATGGTGCTAAGCAGATTGCTGCTGAGCAATTCAAAGGCCATGGTCAGCAGGCCGTCTCCGGCCAGGATCGCTCCCGCTTCACCGTAAAGGATGTGATTGGTCGGTTTACCCCGGCGTAACTCATCGTCATCCATCGCTGGCAGGTCGTCGTGGATTAACGAGTATGTATGGATGCACTCAAGGGCAACGGCGACCGGTAAAACAACCCTGGCGTCACCTGCCACTGCTTCACATGAGGCAATGCAGAGGATCGGTCGCACTCTTTTGCCGCCGGCAAACAAACTGTAGCGCATTGACTCAATATGGCGGACCAAGTCAGGGTGCAGGTCGTTGGCCATGGGCACAAGGTCGGCCATGCTCTGCTCGACCAGTTGGCGCTTTTCATCAAGGTATTTTTGCAGATCCATAAAAATGATGACGTCCGGAGTTATTAGGTTAGTTCATTATCAGTAAAGGGAACTTCTTCTTGAACGCCATTTTTTTTGAGCAGGATGTTGACTTTCTGCTGGGCTTCATCCAGTTTGCGGTTACAAAACTCGGCCAGTTTCACCCCTTCGTCGAATCTCTTTAGGGATTCTTCAAGACTGAGATCGCCGCTTTCAAGTTCTTCCGTTATGTTTTCAAGTTTTGCCAGGGAGTCCTCGAAACTTTTTTTTGCCATGGCTTGTACCTTCATTTGATGGGAAAGTGGTGTGTCTCATTTTATTCAGAACTGTCTATAATAAAAAAATAACCGACTATGGGCAATGTCTTTTAAAAATAAGATTTTTCGATTATTTTGGACTAGCGTAAATAGCTGGCGGTTTCTTTCTTGCTTTGTTTGCTTATTCATTATTTCCGGGATCAATTTTGGTGCAAAATCTTACCTCATGCCTTGACCAATTCGTCCGGTGGCTCGAAGTGGAAAAGGGCTATTCCGTCAACACGGTCGAGGCTTATAATCGTGACCTTCGCGAATTTGCCGGGTGCATCGATACCGATGATCCTCAATTGATTGATACGCCGATGGTCAGATCTTTTGTTTACTCTCTTAATCACAAGAACAAGAGTAGCTCTGTGGCCCGGAAATTATCGGCCCTCCGAACTTTCTTCCGCTTTATGCTCCGGGAAAAAATAGTTTCGGCAAATCCTGTGTTATCCATTGCCATGCCCAAACAGGATCATTACATGCCGTCCTTTTTGACTGTGGATGAAGTTTTTTCCTTACTGGAGACACCGGGTGATAATGACACTTTCGCATTAAGGGATAAAGCTATTCTGGAACTGCTTTACTCGACGGGTATAAGGGTTGCTGAACTTGTAGCGCTTGATCTCAAGCGGCTTGATTTTGCCAATGAATCAGTTAGAGTGCTCGGCAAGGGCAGTAAGGAACGGATTGTGCCGGTTGGAAGCCCTGCTTTAGAGGCCTTGCGAGCCTATCTTCCTCAGCGTCAGGAGTTGCTGCTGGCAAGAATAAAGAGGGGACACCTACCTGAAAACAAGGCAGTTTTTTTGAATACCAGGGGGAGCCGGTTGACGGTTCGCAGTGTTGAACGGTTAGTCGGTGATTATGCCTTGCGGTCCGGGATAATTAATAAGGTTACTCCACATGCCCTGCGCCATTCATTTGCTACTCATCTGCTGGAAATGGGGGCTGATCTGCGGACGGTCCAGGAGTTGCTTGGGCATGCCAGTTTATCGACTACCCAGAGGTACACGCATCTTAATATGGATTATCTGTCCGAAGTTTATGACCGGGCCCATCCGATGGCAAAAAAATAGAGAAGATTTGGAGAGAAAAAATTGAAAATCAGGTCGACAACAATAATTGCTGTGCGCCACAATGGCGAGGTGGCTTTGGCCGGTGACGGTCAGGTTTCTCTGGGTAATACGATTATGAAGCATCAAGCCCGCAAGGTTAGAAGGCTTTACGACGGCAAGGTTATTACCGGCTTTGCCGGCGCCACTGCCGATGCCTTCACCCTTTTTGATAAGCTTGAGCAGAAGCTGGAACGTTATAATGGCAATTTGATGCGGGCGGCAGTGGAGCTGGCCAAAGACTGGCGAACGGACAAAATGTTGCGTCGTCTTGAGGCGATGCTGATAGCGGTCGATAAAGAGCATTCGTTGTTGCTTAGCGGCTCCGGGGATGTGATTGAACCGGACGATGGTATCTTGGCCATTGGTTCCGGGGGTCCCTACGCCCAGTCAGCGGCTAAGGCTCTGGTTGCCCACAGCAACCTTGACGCCGAGGACGTTTGCCGGGAAGCCATGCTGATCGCTGCTTCGGTCTGCATTTATACCAACGATAATATTGTTCTCGAGAAAATGGCCGCAAGTAAATAATCACTTGTTGAAATAATTCTAAAATTAATACAGACAGATAAAAATATGGAATCTAAAGCTGCATTGACACCGCGGGAAATCGTCGCAGAACTTGATAAATATATAATAGGGCAGGATAGCGCTAAACGTTTTACCGCTGTAGCCTTACGGAATCGCTGGCGGCGTCAGCAGGTGCCGCCGCCATTATCTGAGGAGATCGCTCCAAAGAATATAATAATGATCGGTCCCACCGGGGTGGGGAAGACCGAAATTGCCCGGCGGTTGGCTAATCTTGCCCAATCACCTTTTCTTAAAGTTGAGGCCTCAAAATTTACTGAGGTCGGCTATGTCGGTCGTGATGTTGAGTCGATGATCCGTGATCTGACTGATCTGGCCATTAAAATGGTAAAAGATGAGGAACGGGAAAAAGTGACGGCGAGAGCGGCCGAAATGGCTGAAGAACGTCTGCTTGATGCTCTGGTACCACCTTCTAAACCAACCTATGCCACCACTCCGGGTTTCCCGGAAGACGACGATGCGGTAGCCCGTCTTGACAGCACCAGGGAAAAATTCAGGCAGATGCTTAGGGAGGGTAAACTTGATGATCGAATTGTGGAGATGGATTTAGAGCAACCCCAACAGATGCCGATGATTGAAATCCTCTCCGGTCCCGGCATGGATGATATGGGCATGGGGGTCAAGGAGATGGTCGGCAAGATGTTTCCGCAAAAGAAGGAGCTTCGTAAGGTTAAGGTTGCCGAAGCGATGCTTTTATTGACCGCGGAAGAGTCCGCTAAACTCATCGATATGGAAAAAGTTGCCAGTCTGGCCATCAACCGGACCGAACAGTCCGGCATTATCTTCATCGACGAGATTGATAAAGTTGCCTCCCGCCAAGGGAGCTCGCAAAATGCCGAAGTATCCAGGGAGGGGGTTCAGCGCGATCTCCTACCCATTGTCGAGGGGTCGACGGTTACCACCAAACATGGCATGGTTCGGACCGATCATATCCTTTTTATTGCCAGTGGCGCTTTCCATCTGACCAAACCCTCCGATCTGGTTCCGGAGCTACAGGGGCGTTTCCCGATCAGGGTTGAATTGCACTCCCTTGGCAAGGATGAGTTCTATCGGATCCTCACCGAACCTCGTAACGCTCTGATCAGACAGTATGTTGCTCTGATGGAAACAGAGGGTGTTGAGCTGGTTTTTGAGGACGCGGCCATCCATAAAATTGCCGAGATTGCTGCCGAAGTTAATGATCGCACTGAGAATATTGGGGCCAGGCGGCTCCATACTGTTCTGGAAAGAGTTCTTGAAGACTTGTCATTCAAGGCCCCCGAGATGACAGATCTTAAGTTTCTGATCACGGCTGATTACGTTAATGAACAACTATCTGAGATTTCTCAAGATGAAGACTTGAGCCGTTTTATTCTGTAAAAAATGACGGCGGAAAGAATCGATATTGCTATGCCCCTTGGCATATTTTTTTGATACCATCAAAGAAGGAAAAATAATGTTTGAGCAGGATCTGAATTATTGTCCCCAGTGCCAGGATGAGTACCGGGCTGATATTGAAATATGTCCTGTCTGCGAATGTAATTTATTGACAGGAAGTGAGATGATTGCCAGGGAGGAAAAGCAGCAGCAAAGAATGGCAGACCGCTCAGGGGAACTCAGTCCTGATGATGATCTGGTGGCGGTCAAGCGCGGACCTCTGGCTGAGATGAAGGTATATGAAGAATTATTAAACCGGGAGCGGATCTGCACCGTTCTGGCTGGAGATGAGAGCTCTTGCGGTAAAGGATGTTGCGCCGGGACTTTTGATCTGGTTGTCAGACGGGAAGACGGCCAAGATGCTCTGCAGATTATAGAGGCTGAAATTCGGCGCACGGCAGTCATTGATTCGGATTCTGTTGAGCACGGAACGGGTGACTCGGTTTTTGATCCATTGGCATCGGACAACACCTGCCCGGCCTGTGGCCATCAGTTTTCCGGGGGCATGGAGTGTCCCGACTGTGGCCTGTGCTTTTGAGATGGTGCCTTGCTAAACCCTGATTTTATTTTAAACAGTGATACTAAATAGCGTTTGTTAAGCGGACAAAATCCTCTACAGAAAGTCTTTCGGGGCGGATTTTGGGGTCGATGCCGGCTTTTTTCAGAACAACAGCCAGATTGACTTTGTCGGTGCCGGGGATGTTGGATGATGACAGGCTGTTAAACAGGGTCTTGCGGCGTTGCTGGAAAGAGGCGTTTACCAACTTTCTGAGCAGGGCGAAATCGTGGGCCGGTAGTTCTTTGACCCTGCTCGGAGTCGGCATGAAGGTGATTTTGGTCACCACCGAGTCGACCTTGGGCCGAGGGTGAAACTGTCCTGGCCCCACATTCATAATAATCTTGGTTGAGGCGTAAGCGCCAAGAAGCACTGAAAGAACCCCATATGCCTTGGTTCCCGGACTGGCCTGTAATCTCTGGCCGACTTCTTTTTGGAGCATCAGCACCGCATATTCCATAATCTCGCGGTTTTCAAGGAGCTTGAAGACCAGAGGGTTTGAGACAGAGTAGGGCAGGTTGGCGATAATCTTCAGTCTGCTCCCGGCCCGTTCCGCTAATTCCCGGAAATCAGCTTTAAGTAGATCCTGATGAATCAAAGTGACATTGGCCGGCAGAATATTTTTCTCTTCATGCCACTTGATAATGCCCCTGTCCACTTCGATGCCGATTACTTTCTTGGCTTTTGCCGCTAAGGGCAGGGTCAGGGAGCCTAGGCCCACGCCAAGTTCGACAACCGTGTCATCTTCGGTAACGCCGGCATTGGCGACGATGGCTTCCGCAGTCCGGGGGTTAACCAGAAAGTTTTGGCCGCGCTGTTTGCTGGGTGCCAGTTTGCCACTTTTAAGAATGTTTTTTGTATCGGTAAGATTAGTCATTCGCTCTCTTTTAGGGCTCTACGTTTAATTCTTTTTTCTTCAATAACTTTGAAGAACTTCAGTGACAGAAAATAGCCGACAATGGCAAAAGGGGTGGCAAGGACGCCGCCGCCTAATAGTAGTACAGTCAAGGCATCAATTCCCAGCTTGCTTAGCTCTGTGATTATGATCGTGAAACCGGCTTTGGTATCAATGAGTATCATGATTGAATCGATTTTTTCCCAGGTTAGAATTCCCGGTAAAAACCGGTCGCCGATCAGCCATGAGAAATAATATGTCGGGAAAAAAGTCAGGGGGTTGCTGACCATTACTGATGCCAGCAGCGCGGAAATTTTGCTGGCCCTGAATGGAAACGAGAGGAGAAGGATCGATACTGTGTGCATGGGGATGGTCGGCGTGATGCCGATAAAAACCCCTAAAGCAACACCCCTGGCCAATGAAGCAGAGTCGCCCCGGAGTCTTTTAAACTTGAGGAAATAAAAACGGGCAGTGCGGTGCGGTTTGATCATTATTGGTTCACTATCGGTTTGTCGAGAATTTCGCAGTCTTTGCTTAGCTATGAAGCATACCTGTATTGCTTATACACCCTTGGCTGCTTTTCATGAGACAATCAAGGCTGATCTGGAATATACATCTGAATCCGGACATATTTCAGCGTTATTTTTGAATTTAAATTGACCGGCCAAAGCAATCATTGCCGCGTTGTCAGTACAGAATTGCAGAGGAGTCAAAAAGACAGCCAACCCGTCTTCTTTTTGTCCTCTTTGCGCCATTGACTCCCGTAAGCGGGGGTTGGCGGCAACTCCTCCGGCCAGGACAATGTTTTTACAGCCGGTCTGCCTGGCGGCGCGGAAGGTCTTGGTTGTAATAACCTCAACAACAGCTTCCTGGAAAGATGCACAGACATCTGGGACATTTATCTCGATGTTTTTGTTCTGGTGTCGATTAACATAGTTTGCCACCGCCGTCTTCAGGCCGCTAAAGCTAAAATCGAGGCTGTCTTTGCCAAGCCAGGCCCTGGGGAAATCGATGGCCTTGCCATCTCCTGTTTCTACCAATTTGCTGATCACCGGGCCTCCGGGGTAGCCAAGGCCGAGAAGTTTTGCGACCTTATCA